>CAMAVL010000005.1 GCA_945861735.1 Chlamydia trachomatis | reverse complement strand
AAAAGGAGCAACCGGAAATATATAAGGCTTTAGGCTTGCAATCCCAGATTCTTAGAGCAACCAAAACAATTCTGTAAATTCAAGATGTAGTGACGAATAGCCTAACTTCTAAGCTGTTCTCATAGAGAGAGCCGTTGAAGTTGGGTTAGTCAATTCATGGACAATACTGGCATCGATTCTGTTGACTTCGATATTGAAGGATCGGCTAAGATTGGAGGAAATGCAGATGATTTTTTTACCCAGCTTCATAGCAATCTAAGCAACGAAAACCCACCCAAACAATCCACCCTGACAGTTGAAGGGAGCTATAGTGACCAAAACGTCCTCAATAATTTTAGCCAAAAATTCGATGGCGTGAATCTCATGCTTTACGACAACTCAGGACCTTCTGGTCTTGACGCAACAACAGTGAGTGGTTGGATCCAAAGAGCTGGAAAAGACCCTTCAAAAGTTCATATCGGATTTTTGGGAGATGGCACTTATAACGGTGCGACAGGCCAACAAGGAGGCGCAAATGCAGCCCAAATGTATCAACAGCTCTGTACAACGCTTGGCATCAAACCTTCCGACCTAGGTCAACCCTTTTTCTGGGAGGACAACCCTGTAGCAGGAAGTAATCCTCAGGGCGATGCATTCGTTCAACAATTTAACAACACAATTAATAATATCCCCAGGACCCCTTGGTCCTAGAAGCTTTTTGACTTTTGTGGACCCCTTGTGTTAAAGTCTTATCTATTCCAGTTAATAGATAGGACTTGCAACATCATGCTCTCTCAAGAAATTCGACGCAATTTTCTAAAATACTTTAAGGACAAAGGCCATGCGGTGGTCTCCTCCTCTTCTGTGGTCCCTCATGACGACCCGACGCTTCTGTTTATCAACGCGGGGATGAATCAGTTCAAGGATGTGTTCTTAGGAAAAAACGAGCGGGACTACAAAAGAGCCACGACGTCGCAAAAGTGTATCCGCGTAGGCGGTAAGCACAACGACTTGGACAATGTAGGCCACACTTCGCGCCACTTGACCTTTTTTGAGATGCTCGGGAACTTTTCCTTTGGCGATTATTTTAAGGAACAGGCGATTACATTTGCTTGGGAAGTCTCGACAACTGTTTTCGGATTTGATCCAGAAAAAATTTGGGTGACGGTGTTTCAAGATGACGATGAAGCCTTTGATTATTGGAAAAAGATTGTTCCTGAAAAGCGGATTGTGCGGATGGGAGAAAAGGATAACTTCTGGGCGATGGGCGATACGGGTCCGTGCGGTCCTTGCTCTGAATTATTGTACGATCGGGGAGAGGCGTATGGTTCTGCAAAATCTCCTAAAGACGATGTAAGCGGCGAGCGGTATCTCGAGTTTTGGAATCTCGTCTTTATGCAATTTAATCGGGATGCATCGGGGAAAATGCAACCGCTGCCGAAGCAATCGATCGATACGGGAGCTGGTCTTGAGCGGGTTGTTTCACTCAAAATGGGTGTGGATTCTGTCTACGCAACCGATATTTTTGTGCGATTAATTGGGCAGATCGAAAAAGTCTGTGGCAAAACATACGATGCGAAAGATCCGATTTTAGCGCCGGCTTTTCATGTGATTGCAGATCATATCCGATCGATTAGTTTTGCAGTTGCAGATGGCGCAACGCCTAGCAACATTGAGCGGGGCTATATTTTGCGCAAGCTTTTGCGACGCGCGGTTCGCTATGGGCGGATGCTCGGAATGCATGAGCCGTTTATGGCAAAAGTGTTACCTTGTCTCATTGAGATCATGGGAGCGGATTACAAGGAACTCTCCCAATCGGCAAGTCGGATTGCAGAGATTTTAACTTCAGAAGAAGAAGCATTCTTGCGCACGCTAAAAAGAGGCGGCAACATTTTAAATGCTGTCATCGAGCATGCGCAGAAAAATCCCTTAAAACAAATTTCAGGAGAAGAGGCCTTTAAGCTTAAAGACACTTATGGCCTTCCATTAGAAGAGATCTTGCTCATCGCAAAAGATTCTGCATTAACTGTAAATCTCGATGCCTATGCCCTATTGGAAGAGGCTGCGAAAGAAAAATCGCGCAGCGCGCAAACGGTTCACCTCAATGAGCTCGAAGCGAACCTGTTCAAAGATTACGTCCAAGATCAAGGGGCTTGTAACTTTGTAGGGTATCAAGATACAGAAGCAACTGGAAGAGTGACAGCCATTGTGCATGAAGGGAAATTTGTTACGTCACTCCCGAAAAATCAAGAAGGGATGGTGATCCTCGACACAACCTGTTTTTATGCAGAAAAAGGGGGCCAGCTCGGAGATAAAGGCACTTTATCTCATAAAGGCGCTCAATTTACAGTGAATGATTGCCATAATCCACAAGCTGGCGTGATCGTCCATATCGGGCGTTTGGAACAGGGAACGCTGCAGCTTGGAGACTCTGTACAGACTTCGGTCGATACGAAGCGACGCCAGTCCATTTCGAATAATCACACGGCAACTCACCTTCTGCATTGGGCGCTACAAAAGGTGCTCGGCGAACATATCCGTCAAGCGGGATCACTTGTAGAACCGACGCGGCTGCGCTTTGATTTTAATCATCATAAAGCGCTTTCGCGTGAAGAGATTCGCACGGTGGAAGATCTCGTGAACGAAAAGATCCGAGAAAATCGCCCTGTGAATGCATATGAACTCTCTTATGAAGATGCTCAAGGCCGCTCTGATATTAAGCAATTCTTTGGTGAGAAGTATGGGCGTACGGTCCGTGTCGTCGATATAGAGTATTCGAAGGAACTCTGCGGCGGAACCCATACGCAAAGCGTTGGAACGATTGGTTTTTTTCGGATTGCTAAAGAGGGAAGTGTTGCAGCGGGGGTTCGCCGAATTGAAGGGGTGACTGGAAAGAACGCTGAGATTTTCGTTCATGAAACAGAAGAGATTTTAGAGAAATCTTCTGCACTTCTAAAGGCTACACCCCATACCCTTCTTGAAAAATTAAATGCGATTCAAGAAGAAAATAGACTCCTTAAACTCTCTCTCAAGCAATATAATCGCGCAGCACTCAAAGAGCTTACAAAAACTCTTTGTGGGAAAACCGAAATAATTGGTACAACGCCACTACTTGCACAAGAAATTGAAATCGATCCTGAATATTTAAATGAATTTGCAGAAGATCTCATGCAAAAAAACCCTTCTTTAGTGTTGCTATTGGGACTAAAAGGCGCTGAGAGGTGTCAGATCCTCGTGAGAGTCTCTAAAGATCTTGTCACTCAAGGAGTTTCAGCAGTTCAAATCGTCAAAGAAATCGCGCCTGCCATCGGTGGCAGCGGAGGCGGCAAACCAGATAGCGCTCAAGCTGGCGGAAAAAATAGCAGTGGAATTCCCCAAGCTTTTGAATTGGCAAAGACATGGCTCAAAAACCATTAACCTAGAAACGGCAGTTGGAGATGGTAAAGTGATGCAATCTTTTGAATCAGAAGCTCTTCCAATAGGGGGACACATTCCCAAATGGTGAAGGCCCCCCTTATTGGAAGAGCTTCTGATTCAAAAGATTGCGTCAATTTGCCGTCGCCAACTGCCATTTCTAGGTTAACAATATATGAGCTGCTTCTTAAAAGCCCCATGCTTCAAACATTTGAACAAGCGGCAAAAGAGGAGCATTCTCTTCTCATTGAAGACTTGTGGAATGCTCCAAAAGCGGCATTGATCGCCGCTTTAGCTGCAAACACCAAAAAAAATATCCTTGTCATTAGTGCAACAGCTGACGATCCCCTCTTAGGCGACCTTGCCTTTTTTGGGTTACACCATGCGGTTGACTTCCCCGCTTGGGAAACACTTCCTGGAGAAGAAATCGCCCCCTCTGTCGATATTGTGGGTAAGCGTTTTGAAGTTCTCCATGCGTTAATTCATGCCAAAGAGCCCCAAATCATCCTCTGCCCCCTTCAAGCGGTGTTACAAAAACTACCTGCCATTTCAAAGATCCAAAAGCTCAACCAAGAGTGGTCTGTTGGCGATGAGCTCTCTTTTGAGGCGATTCCCTCTCAACTAGAGACGATGGGCTATAAGCGCGCCCCCATCGTCTCTGACAAGGGGGAGTTTGCTATCCGTGGTGGGATCCTCGATATCTTCCCTCTGTCATCAACGGATCCCTATCGCCTCGAATTCTTTGGAGACACGTTAGAGCAGATTCGATCCTTTGATCCGATCTCGCAAAAGTCGATTGCGAAAGTGGATCGCTTATTCTTATGTCCTGCAGCTGAGCTCTCCTTGTTACATCAAGAAAAAGAGCCTCAAACGCTTCTAGATTATTTAGGCAAAGAGACAATCCTTATTTTTAATGACCTATTGGCAATCGAGGACCGCTCATTAAGTTTTAAAAACACAGAGAGCAAATTCTTTTTAAGCTTTGAGGCTTTTTTGAAAGCAAGCGCTTCCCTCTCTCGCATTTTATGGTCAGCCCATCGCGCAGAAGAGTTATCTGAAGTGAACATCAAACAAGTGGGCAGGGCATTTTATGCGGGAGTGACTCCCTTGCAACCTCTCTCGTTTCAGATCTTTAATCAGGAAATACACACAAAAAGATGGAACCACCCCTTTCGCGAGATCAGCGACTTCTTTTCCTGTATCGAAAATCAAGCGGCTGCAACACAGGGGGAAATTTTCCTTGGCCTGCACCGCTTTTCTAAATCCAATATCCATGTGCATTTTCTCGCATCGACCGAAGCTGAACTCCTCTCGTTGCAAGAAAAAATTGCTCACGAAAAAATCGCACTTCCTCAAAGGACAGAATTTCAACTTGGCTACCTCTCTGCTGGATTTGTCATCTCGGATTCCCAAGAGACATGGCTTCCAACGACGGAATTCACCCACCGCTATAAGCCAAGACGTCAAAAGTGGCGCAGCACACACCATACGCCGGCATCGGAATTCCACGAACTTAATCCGGGCGATGTCGTCGTCCATTTTCATAGCGGGATTGCCAAATATCTAGGGATTGAAAAAAGGCCGAACCATACAGGTCAAGTGACTGAATTCATGGTGTTGCAATACGCCGAAAACAGCAAACTCTTTGTCCCCGTCTCTCAATCTCATCTCGTATCCCGCTACATCGGAGTCAAAGAATCCTCTCCTGTTTTAAGTGCGCTCGGATCCCCTAAATGGCAAAAGACACGCCTGCAAGCCCAAAGAGCGATCATTGGATACGCCGATCAACTGCTCCGCATGAATGCAGAACGCTCCCTGCGCGGTGGCTTTATCTATGCAGAAGATTCCAAAGAGATGCATCTATTTGAAGAAGATTTTCCCTTTGTTGAAACAGAGGATCAACTCCTTGCCATCAACGCCATTAAAAATGAGATGTGTTCCTTAAAAGCGATGGATCGGCTCATCTGCGGAGATGTCGGTTATGGAAAGACAGAAGTTGCGATGCGCGCTGCATTTAAAGCAGTCGTCGATGGAAAAAAACAAGTGGCCGTCTTAGTGCCAACAACCCTTCTTGCGATGCAACACTATGAGACCTTTGTTGCCAGAATGGCCAATTTCCCTGTCAACATTGCCGTAGCCTCTCGATTCCGCTCTCCAAAGGAAGTCAAAGAAACTCTTAAAAAAACAGCGGACGGAAAAATCGATATCCTCATTGGAACCCATCGGATCATTAGTAAAGATGTCCAATTTAAAGATTTAGGTCTCATTATCATCGATGAAGAGCAGCGTTTTGGCGTGCGCGCAAAAGAGCATTTAAAAGCCTTAAAAACCGGAGTCGATTGCCTTACTCTCTCGGCAACACCCATCCCCCGCACCCTCTATCTCTCCCTCATTGGAGCAAAAGAGATCTCCGTGATCAACACACCACCCCAAGATCGCCTTCCAATCAAATCGATTTTGGCAGAAAAAGAATCAGGCCTGATCCAAAATGCGCTTCTGCGAGAGCTCTCGCGCGATGGACAAGCTTTTTTCGTCCACAACCGCGTTGAGAGCATTTTTCTCGTGAAAGACGAGCTTCAAAAACTCGTTCCCCAAGCCCGCATCGTCGTCGGCCATGGCCAAATGAATCCCGATGAGATAGACACCGTCTTTCATGCATTTAAAACAGGGCAAGCCGATATCCTGATAGCTACCACCATCATTGAAAACGGGATCGATATCCCTAATGCCAATACCATCCTGATCGACCGAGCCGATACCTTCGGCATTGCAGACCTCTACCAAATGCGCGGACGGGTTGGCAGATGGAACCGCCCAGCCTACGCCTACTTCCTCGTTCCCGCACAGAGAGAACTTCCCGAGCTCACAAAAAAGCGACTCTCCGCACTCATTGAATCTTCTGGCTACGGAGCTGGAATGAAAATTGCGATGCGCGATCTTGAAATTCGAGGCGCTGGAGATATTTTAGGCGTCCAACAATCGGGACAAGTCTCCTCAATTGGCTTCCATCTCTACTGCAAGCTTCTCAAAAAAGCAGTGGATGCTCTCGGCAAAAAAGCGCCACCCACCTTTACAGAAACAAAAATGGAATTCACCTATCCAGCCTCACTTCCCGAACTCTATATTAATGAATCTTCACTTCGCATGGAGATCTACCACCGATTGGGAGAATCCACATCCTTTGAAGAAATTGATGCCATTTTAAGTGAACTGAAAGACCGCTTTGGACCCTGCCCAGCCGAAGTAAACTGGCTCTACCACCTCACCCGCATCAAGCTCTTCGGCTCGATCCACCACTTCACGCTGCTTAAATTTGAAAACTATACCTTTACGGCAGAGAGGCTTTTTGGAAAAGCAACTACCAAACAAACGCTTACTCTTCCTCGCACAAAGAAACTCGACGAGTTTGAAAGACAGGTGGTTACTGCATTAAAAGAGGCTTTTTCGATTCGTTAGGGGGCTAAAAACTAATGGTTTATGGCTCTTTAGGAGTGCCCATGCCGATGTTGCGGTGATACGCTCCCTTGACATGCTTCTCTTGCATTTTGCGCGCTACTTTTAAGATCGCAATCCCCTTTTCCACATGATCTGCAGTATAGCGATCATAGACTGATTCAGAACTCTTCTTCGTTTTGACTCCATTGGCGTTCAATGGAAGATCTGAAATTAACAGCAACGCACCAAGTGTATATTTGCGCTTATAGCTTGCTGAAAATAACGTCGCGCATTCCATTTCAATCGCCTGAGCCTTTGTCGCTTTTAGCCGCGTCTTAAATTCTTCGTTAAATTCCCAAAATCGCGTATTGGTCGTAAATGTGATCCCGATGTGATAAGTGGCTTGTTGCAGCTCCATCACTTCTGTCACCGCTTTTTGCATTAAGAAATTCGCAAGGGCCGGCACCTCTGGCGGAAAATAGAAATCAGACGTTCCCTCATCGCGGATACTCGCAACTGGCACCAGATAATCCCCTACCTGATAGCGCCGTCTTAAACCCCCACACATCCCCAATAACAGACTTGTTTTAATCGGCATAAAGGAGCAGAGATCGACGACGAGCGCCGCTGCTGGTGATCCAATTTTAAAATCGAGAATGCTTACCTCTTCCTGAGGAGAATGCGCGACTTTAAACATCGATCCCTCAATGACTGGCACTCCGCGGCTTTTCGCAAAATAATCGACATAGCGAGGGAAATTTGTCAGTAATAGATTCGATTGAAAAGCGCCCACATCACATCCAGCGTAACGCTCGAGTGTGTCTTTCGCAAACTGAGCTTCTGTAATTTCTCCCTTCATGGTTCCTCTCCTTGCAGCCTCTTATATTCCATACTATTTGAAATCCGATCAAAAAGCAATAGGAGAGAAATCTCGACTTTGCAACTTTTTCTGAGCTCATCTCGCTTGAGAGAGCCCCTTAGGTGTAATTTAAATTTACAGGATCGGCTTAAATATGCCTTCCTGTGAATTTAAATTACGCCTGAGGGGCTCTATCTGCGAAATGAGCTCAGAAAAAGTTACAAAGTCGAGTAAATTGATTATTTTTTTACGCAGATCTTTGTTTTAATTCCCTGATCTGATAAAAATTTTATGATATGAGAATATGCTTAAGTCCCCCTCAGCACTCTATTCTGCCAGTTATCGGTGCAGAAATGACACATAAAGCGCAGTCTAGCTTATGCGGAAGAGTCTGCTCCCACTGGAGAGAAATGGCAATAATTGCAGGCATTGTCATTGCGATTGCAGGCTGCACCGCTGCCTTTTTTTCTGGAGCACAGCTTGTTGGAGGCGCATTTCTTCTGTTAACTTTCATCCAAAAAATGAGTCTCTATTGGATCAAAAACATCACGGCCTTATCTAATGAATTAACCGCTGAAAATCACCACTTCCGCACAATGAATAGCGAGCTTAAACAGATTTCTCAGGATTTTCGGCGTACAAATGAAACATTCGAATGCCAAGTGCTTCTTCTCACGACTCAAGTCTCTCAACTAACTATTAGCGCGCAGCGCATCAAAGAAGAACTCTCCCTCTTTGCACAAGAGAATAGAACTCTTGAAATCTCATCCCAAAGACTCAATGCGAGCATCGCTCAACTAGAAAAAGAAATCACAACTTCGCAAGTGCTCTCCGAGCAAATTTCTCAGCACCTAAATGTTCAAAATACAGAATTTGGAGAACACTTAAAATGCTTCCAAACTCTTCTTCAAGAGATACGATCTGATAACAGCTGCTTACAAAAAATACAAATGCTCGCCTGCCTAAACACCAACTTAGCCGAAACAAAAGATCAGCTCGCACAAGTCCAAATCAAATACGCTAAAGAACTCGTCAAATGGGAAACGCTCACTGAGGCTTTAAAAACCATCAAAAATGATTTTGATGCTGCAAATGGGGAACTTCGGGAAAATATCGGAGGACTTGCCAGCGAAACAGAGCGGATTCGGGAGCTCGTTAATAGGGGCTTAGCTGAAAATCCCTCTTGCTAATTATACTCAAGCGCATTAAAATCGCCTCTTTAACTCAAGGATTTACATGGTACAGATCAGCACAAGCGACGTCCGAAGCGGAGGTAAAGTAGAAGTGGAAGGGGAGCCTTACACCGTTGTCAGCACCGAGTTCATCAAGCCTGGAAAAGGACAGCCGTTTAACCGAATTAAACTCAAACACCTCAAAACGGGTCGCGTTGTCGAAAAAACATTTAAATCGGGCGAAAAAGTCGCAATTGCGGATGTGGAAGAGCGTAAAATGAGAATGCTCTACAAAGAAAGCGATGCCGTTGTCTTCATGGACGATGAATCGTTTGATCAAACAACTCTCCCGCTTACCATGATTGGCGAGAAGGCCCAGTGGCTTCTAGAAGAATCTCTCTATGGCGTCCTTCTCTACAGAGGAGAAGCGATCGACATCAATCCACCCACCTTCATGGAAATGAAAATCGTGGAAACAGCGCCCGGTTTACGTGGTGATACCTCCGGACGGGTCTTAAAAGTTGCCCTTACTGAAAGTGGCGCTAAAATCCAAGTCCCCATTTTTGTCGAAGAGGGAGAAAGAGTCAAAATTGACACACGGACCGGTGAATACGTCTCTAGAGTCTAAAGTTCCCCTCCTCATCGATAGAGCCCTCCTGTTTCAGAAAGTGCGCGCTTTCTTTTTAGATCGGCGCGTTCTTGAAGTCGATTGCCCAGCTCTTTCTCAAGCAGCTCCGATCGATCTGCATATCGATGTAATGAGTGCCTATTTTAATACGACTATCCAAGGCTATCTCCACACCTCTGCCGAATACGGAATGAAGCGACTCCTCGCAGCTAAAATCGGCGACATCTATCAAATGAGTCATGTCTTTCGAGCAGCGGAAATCGGATCGAAACACAACCCAGAATTTATGATGGTCGAGTGGTATCGATTAGGAATTTCTTTTGAAGAGATGATCGCAGAAACACTCGATTTTATAAGACTTTTTTTAGGCCCTCTTGAAAGCTCCTCGATCCGCTACAGGGATGCCTTTCTTAAATATGCGCAAATCGATTCCGCAACAGCATCCATTGCCAATCTCATTGCCTGTGCCAAGACCCATGCTATCGATTTGCCACAGGATGCAGTCCTCTGGGATAAAGACACCCTATTGCAACTTTTAATGAGCTGCATCATTGAGCCCCATCTTGGAAAAGAGGAACTTTTTGTTCTCTCCCACTTTCCCTCATCTCAAGCAGCCCTTGCAAAAACAGAAGGGCCCGTGGCATATCGCTTTGAGGTCTACTATCAAGGGATTGAACTTGCCAACGGCTATCACGAATTAACGGATCCAATTGAGCAACAGCAGCGGCTCATCCAATCCAATGAAGAGCGTTTAAAAGTTGGCAAAGCCCCCTTAAAAATCGATCAAAATTTTTTGAAAGCGCTAGAAAAAGGACTCCCCGACTGTTGTGGCGTGGCTGTTGGATTTGATAGGCTGATGATGCTTCGACACAGAAAAGACACACTCCAAAGTGTGATCCCCTTCACTTGGGAAGAGGCCTGAAGACTGTGTGGCTTTAAGACCACTTTTGGACGATCGGATAGCGCCTACCAATACTAAACGCCTTCTTTGTCACGCGCAAACCTGGAGCTGCTTGTCGCCGTTTGTATTCTGCCGCATGAATTCGATGGATAAGACCTTCAACGAGCGCTAAAGGCAAATCATGCTTACCCGCAATCTCTTCTGCTGAAAGACACTCCTCGACATATGATTGTAATACTTTATCAACCGTTGGATAATCGGGAAGAGAATCGGTGTCTTTCTGATTGGGCTTAAGTTCTGCAGATGGAGCCTTATCGATGCTCGATTGGGGAATGATCTCTTTTTTGCAATTGATGAAGCGTGCAAGTAGATACACCTGCTCCTTGGTGACATCGGAGATCACACTCAACCCCCCACACATATCCCCATAGAGCGTGCAATAGCCCATTGCGAGCTCACTTTTATTTCCCGTGCTTAAAACAATGCATCCCAATTGATTCGAGACAGCCATCAAAATCATCCCCCGAACCCGCGCTTGCATATTCTCTTCTGTAATACCTACAACACCTGTTTTAAACCGGGGATTCATCAAGTCTAAAAATGCATTAAATGGTTTTTCAATAGGCACATGCATTAACTCTATCTGTAAATTTTTAGCTAACACTTCCGCATCGGTCACGCTAGATGGCGAACTATAAATGGATGGCATACTGAGCGCTAAAACATTCTCTTTTCCCAAAGCCTCTGCCGCAATCACAGCAACAAGTGCCGAATCGATTCCACCGGACAAGCCTAAACACGCTTTTACAACGCCTGACTTATGAAAATAATCTCGGACGCCGAGCACTAGAGCCTTGTAGAGATCTTCGATCGGATCACAGAAGAAAGAACGCGACAGATCCTTTCCTTGAGCGTCCAACACCTCTAAGTCGATTAACATTTCATCGGCTTCAAATCCCTTTGCGACCTGTCTTAATTGCCCCAGCTTATCCACACAGAGACTATACCCATCAAAAATCAGCTGATCATTTCCACCCACTTGGCAACACAGAATGAGAGGGCACGACAAACTCTTGGCGCTCTTCGCACAAACCTCGACACGGACACTGGGCTTTTGAAACTGGTAAGGAGATGCGGAAATATTGATCACGAGATCCGGCTTTAATTTCATCATGTCTAACACAGGATCGTGTGCATAGTGGGTGTAGCCCACATATCCCGCATGCTGCCAAATGTCTTCGCAAATGAGAACACCAATCCTTTTACCTTGATATTTCCAAATCTTGACCTCTCCACCCCTTTCAAAATACCTTGCCTCATCAAATACATCATACGTTGGCAAGAGACGTTTATCTTCAAACCCCATTAATACCCCATCTTGAATGATCGCCGCGCTATTGAAAAGCGGTTTCTCTTGAGCAGACGGATTTTTCCGCACAAGACCCACAACGACCATTAACCCCTTAGATGCTGTAATGATTTTTTCTAAATAGGTCGTCTGATTGTCAACAAATGAGGGGTGGAGAAGCAAATCTTCCGGTGGATAACCACAAAGGGAGAGCTCCGGAAAGACGATGAGCTCTGCTTGCGAGCGAGCTCGCTCGATTGCCTCAATGATTTTTTGAGTGTTTCCCTTAAAATCCCCAATTGTGGGATTGATCTGAGCTGCAATGATGCGCATTGATCTCCTTAAAAAACGGAATTATATGGGTTCCCCTCTTTTTTAGGATTCATTTTTTTGTCTATTTCTTCTATACTCCTGTAAAAACTTAAATTTTTACAGGAGTATGCTATGGCAAAAGGTACATTAAAAATTCATAACGAGAACATCCTTCCAATTATCAAAAAATCTCTTTACTCTGATAAAGATATTTTTGTGCGCGAGCTCATTTCTAACGCCTCCGATGCGATCCAAAAATGTAAGGTCTTGCGCGAGCACGGGGAATTAGAAGCTCTCGACGAAGAATTCCGCATCGACCTCACCCTCGACAGGGAAGCGCGCACACTTAAATTTAGCGACACAGGCCTTGGAATGACAGCCGCTGAAGTCGAAAACTATATCGCCCAAATCGCTTTTTCTGGCGCAGAAGAATTTTTAAGCAAATATAAAACAGAAAATGAAAAAGATCAGATCATTGGCCACTTCGGTCTTGGATTTTATTCCTCCTACATGGTCGCTGAAAAAGTCTCCATTGAAACCCTCTCCTATCGAACGGAAAGCACTCCTGTATTATGGACGTGTGATGGCTCTTCTGAATATGACATGGAGACCGGCTCTCGCACAACACGCGGGACAGACATCACCCTTTTTGTCGATAAAGAGAGCGATGAATTTTTAGAAGAATCCAAACTCCGCTCCATCTTGGAATGCTACTGCTCCTTTCTGCCCGTCCCCATCTATCTCAACGGCTCTCAGATCAATGAAAAACAACCGCTTTGGTTAAAAAGCCCCACTGACTGCACAGATAAAGACTATCTCGACTTTTACCATACCCTATACCCTCTTGAGCCCGATCCGATTTTCTGGGTCCACCTCAATGTCGATTACCCATTTCACCTCAAAGGGATCCTCTACTTCCCTAAAATTAACCGCCGATTCGACTGGAATAAAAGCGCAATCAAACTCTTCTGCAATCGGGTCTTTATTTCCGATAATTGCAAAGACCTCATCCCCGATTACCTCACCGTCTTACGCGGAGCGATTGACAGCCCAGACATCCCACTTAACGTTTCCCGCAGCTACCTCCAAATGGACCGTACAGTGCGTCAACTCTCGACTCACATCTCTAAAAAAGTCTCCGATCGCCTCTTGTCTCTCTTTAACACCGACAAAGAGAAGTTTTTAGCCGCTTGGCCAGATGTCGAGATCATCGTGAAGCTGGGAACGCTTCAAGACGATAAGTTTTATGAACGCTCTAAAGACTTTCTCGTTTGGAAAAACTTAAAAGAGGAATGGACAACCGTTGAGCAATACCTCGAGCGCAACAAAGAAGCCTATAAAGGAAAAGTGTTTTACACATCCGAAGATAAAGGGCAAAGCGCCTTTCTCGATCTCTACAAAGATAAAGGGATCGAAGTGCTCCAAGCCTCTTCTTATGTCGACACCCCAGTGATGAACCTACTCGAATCCAAGCTCGATGGCGTTCGGTTCCAACGGGTCGACGGAGCCCTCGATGAGAGTATTTTAGACGCCTCACGCGAAAAAACACTCCTCGATACAGAAGGGAAAACAGAATCAGTTAAAATCGCTGATTTCATCCGCTCAAAAATTGGAACAGACAACCTCTCCATCGAAGCGAAAAGCTTGACCTCTGATCACGTACCGGCATTTATTGTCGTGGATGAACAATCTAGACGTCTTGTGGAAGCATTTGCACTCAGCCAACAAACTCTCCCACCTTCCTTTGCCGCAAAGCGCACCTTTGTTGTGAATACGAACAACAAGCTGATCCAGTCCATTTATGGTCTCAAAGAGAAAAACCCAACGCTTGCAAAAGAGATTGTGGATCATCTCTACGAGAGCTCACTTCTCTCACAAAGAGAGCTGGAGCCAAAAGCATTAGCCGAGTTCATCTCTAGATCCAATCGAGTGATGGAAAGTCTTATCCAAACCGTGTAGTACCTTCATATTAGGGGATCGCAAGAGCCCCTAATACACTAAAAGCCTTGTTTCATTAATCGAAACCAACTCTTTTGAAGGGACGATATTCACCTCATCGATGTATTTCCCATCGATTGAAACAGCCTGAATACAGGCCCCATCCCTTTCTAACGTGACAAGACAGACTGCATTGAGCTTCTTTGCCTTTGCTAGATACGCTCGCTTTTTATTTTTGGGATAGCGGGTAGGCACACCCCACGAACCATCCCCCATGTAAATCACACCCGACGGATCGATCTTCTCTTCTTTCATTGGATAGGTGCGTTTATACGCGTGATTATGATGCTCAAAGGCTACATTGAGATGATATTTTTCAAATAAGGGACACCACTCTTTTCGGATTTGTTTCGGCACGCCGCCTCGGTAGGGATAGACGGAAGGGTACGCCCCGACATGATAAGCAGCTATTTTGTAAGGAACGTTTTCCCTTTGGGATAGATTTTCTTTTAACCAAGCAGTCTGCTCTCCCTCAATATGATAAATATGCCCCGTATCCAAAATGAATAGGCTTAAATAGGAGCTAAAATCTAAGACGTGATAAGAAAAACTCCGATCTGCAAACGCAAAGAGTTCATAAAATAAGAGGTGATCTGAAAAGAGGTTCATGCTGCTGGCTCGCACATCGTGGTTTCCGACAACTGGCAGGATTGGAATTAACCTCCCATCAACGGTGACCATCTGCTCTTTCCATGTCCTTAGGAATGTTTGCCACCGACGCAATTGCCATCCCTTTCCCTTAAAAAAGACACGATGTCCATGCGTGTAGGCAATATCTCCACCCACTACAATAAAATCAGGGTTGAGCTGAGCGATTTCTCGATTCATTTTCTTAAATGTATCTAGATAATAATAAGCATCTCCCCCGACAACGAAACGAACAGAAGCATCGAGGCTCTCTGGCATGGTACGAAAACGATTCATCTCATTACTTTCAGAAAAATGAAACTCATAATCCACCCCTGGCTCTAAATCAACGAGTTCTAATGTATGGACAACTACTTGCGTTTTCGGAATCCTGACATACACTCCAGAGCTCTGCTGCCAGATCTCATCCCCCACTTTACGATAAGACACCTCTTGCGTCACCTCTTCTGCAGTATGCCAATGGATCGTCATGGTCGTCGTCGGATCATGAATCCATGTGAGATACACGATCGAGGGTGATTCTGAAGCAATAACTGAAGTAATAAGAAATAGGAAGGTATACCGAAAATGACTCAAGAATCGGATTCTAGACGGGATTGAAAGCTGCCGAAAATCGATTCTCGCGAAGAGGGCTAGTATTGAATAATACAACCCTCTTCGCGAGAATCGATTTTCGGCGCTTTGAACCCGTCTAGAAGCCGATTCTTGAGTCATTTTCGGTATAAAAAGCTTTGCCTTAAAAAAAATCATCGAAGAACCTTCAAGGACAAGCGGTGGAAAACGAGGTAGAGCCTGAAAAGCTCTACCTAAAAAATAACAATCGATTAACGAGAATCGCCAGACTCTACGATGACTTTTTCTGATTGTCCATCGGTAGATGGCTGAACGTCCGTAATTGCAGCTTTCATCAATTCGATTTTTGCTCCATCATACAGAGAGAGAATAACCGTAGTTTCCTGAATTTTAACAACAGTTCCAATAATCCCCATTGCTGTCACGCGATCCCCTTTTTTCAAAGCAGTGCGGAGTTTATCCATTTGTTTACGTCTTTTTTGCTCAGGGCGCCACAGGATAAAATAAAAGAAAGCGAGTGCTACGGCAATCATCACAAGAGTCTGAGTCAAGCTTCCTTCTCGAGCAGCTGGAGCCGTTTCTCCATCTGCAAAAAGAGGCAAGGTGCTCATCATTAAAAATGCACTAAAGGCGGCGATTGATTTTTTCATCTTTTTGATCCTTATACGATAAAATTTACGTCTTCGTTTTATACTCCATCCGATTCAATTGCAGGCAATTGAATCGGATGGAGTATATACAGCAGGACACAGTCTGCCTTAAACAGCTTGAAAAATCAATAGAATTTTCAGCCTATCTTAGGGCAAGAAGATCCTCATCCGTAATTATTTAAGAAACAATGCTTTACCTCGACTTTGCAACTTTTTCTGAGCTCATCTCGCAGATAGAGCCCCTCAGGCGTATACCCAACTCGGTCATGAACTTGGAATTTGGACCGCGCCAAAGCCCCGGGGATCGTCGATCTTAAGTCGCCCCATATTGTTAATATGGGGCGACTTAAGATCGATGATCCGCGGGAGCTTTCGCGCAGGTCCAAATCCAAGTTCATGACCGAGTTGGATATATCTCATTGACTTCTATAAATCCATTTGATTTAGTGCAAATAGGATCTGTATTTTTAGGAAACAAGGAAAATCCATGAAATATTTTAACTCATTCTTGGCGCTGTTTCGCAATAGACGTCTACAAGTTGATATTTCAACAATTTTTCTTTCGTTGATTTTCATCTCATTTGTGAGTGTGATTTGTGTCACTTATTTTAAAACATCCAAGTCCATTTCTGTCTTTGCTAAGCAAATTGTTGAATTAGCATCTTCTGGTGTTGAAGAAAAGCTGGGTGGTTTAATCTCAAACGCTCAGATTATTCCTGAAATTACACGGGATATTTTGATAAAACATTCCAGTGGCTTTTCTCTTGAAAGTAAAGAATTGGTTTCTTTTCTCCTCAGTGTGGTTAACTACCAACCCGATTTCTCTGCAGCTTTTCTAGGCAGAGGACAGGGGGCTATTATTGGATCTTGTAACTTAGAGCACTTTGGGGTAACTCATTATTTTTCTAATCCTTCTAAAGAACTGCCACCTGGGAGTGTTTTTGGCGTGTTTTTAAAAAAGGATGCATCTCCCTCAACTCCCTTTGAATGGGAATATAGGAATGCACAATTAGAAATAGTGGGTAAGGATTTCCAGGAAAGTGATTTTAATACGAGAGAAAGTCCCTGGTATAAAGGTGCTATACAGACAGACGGCGCGTATTGGACGGATCCTTACGGGTATTTTACGTCTGATGTGCGTGGAATTACTGTCTCACAGGCGCTTTACAATGCAGAAGAAAAGTTAACGGGAATAATAGGAATTAGTATTTCTTTAGAGAGCCTTTGCGATTTTATGTTAGCGCAAAAAATTGGGAACACTGGCTTTTCTCGGATTTTAGATAACGCAGGAAAAACACTGATTACAGGAATACCTGATACATCCTTAGGCGGCAAAGAAAGTCTTAAAAGAGATGAGCTGATCACTTTGGCATATCAGCAGTTTGTAAAAAATCAGGAAAATAATTTCTTATTCGAAAGTGAAGGAATTCGCTATCTGGCACATCTGAAAAAACGTTCGATCAATGATCAAACAGAGTGGATCGTGGCAATTATTGTGCCAATTAATGATTTCTTTTCGGGTCTTTTTGAGGCTCAGAAATCGATTGCTTATATCACGGTTTTAATATTATTTATTTCTGGATTAATTACAGTTTTTTATTCAAGAAAAATTTCAAATCCGATCGTTTTATTGACTAAAGAGATTAATAGTATTGAGAAACTTGAATTAGATAGTACAATGCGTGTCAAATCGAGTATTAAAGAAGTCGTCCAGTTAGATTCTTCGATTGCTGCAATGCGATTGGCGTTGATTTCCTTTTCTAGGTATCTTCCGAAAGCAATCATTAAGCAGCTTTTTCAAAAAGAACAGGATATCGTATTGGGTGGTGAAAAAAAGGAGCTTACGATCTTTTTTTCGGACATTCAGGATTTCACCCCGATAGCGGAACGATTACCAATAGAGCTCTTAATGTCGGAGCTGGCTATTTATTTTGATTCCTTATCAAAGGTTATTTTAAAATTTAATGGAACCATTGATAAGTATATTGGCGATAGTGTCATGGCATTTTGGGGGGCACCTCTAGATATGGAAAATCACGCTTCTCAAGCGTGTCTTGCGGCTCTTTATTGCAGAAAGACGTTAGATCAATTTAATCAAAAGCAAAGAGAGTTTGGCAATCCGGAATTTAAAACGAGCATGGGGCTCAATACTGGAACGGTAATTGTTGGAAATATCGGTACGACGGACCGGATGAATTATACGGTAATTGGAGATGCGGTTAACGTAGCGGCTCGGTTGCAAAAAGTGAATAAAGAGTATCATGTAGATATCATTATTAGCGATGAATTACGCCAGCAACTTGGCTCTGAGTTTTTAGTCCGGCCGCTTGATATTGTCTTGGTTAAAGGAAAGAGCGAAAAAATCAAGATTTATGAACTCGTAGCACTTGTAACCCTAGAAACGGCAGTTCGAGATGCAGGAATTCTGGCCACAGGGGAGCAACTGGAATTATGTGCTCTTTTTACAGAAGCTTATGAAGTGTATGCTCAAGGGGATTTTAAACGAGCTAAGGACCTCTTTGAGTCGATTTTGAAAAAAAATCCGCAAGATTTTCCAACACAAATGTATCTTGACCGCATTAATAATAGACTTCTTGCATAACCTCTTCTCCGTGCCCTTGCCCTTGCCCGGATAAATTCTTTATACAAAAGGACGCGAATTATTGATTCGTATAGTATCCATGTTGGTTAAAATGGCTCAGAAAAAATACTAATCGGGCACGGAGAAGAGGTTATGCAAGAAGTCTAATGGTGTTTGCGCCGGAGAATACAGCTAAAAGCATAAGGAAGAGCAGCAGCGAGAGCGAATACTTGCAGTTTTTTTTACTTCTCGGATCTGGTATGTCTTGGAAAAAAAGTTGCACTGAATTTAGATTTATCAATTGAATCTTTCGATCTCTGCTATTGTATTTGATCCAGCGGATACGACGTATCAAACGTTAGTAGCAGGAACTGGCATCACAACAAGCGGTGCAAATGAAGTTCCCAATGCGAGTGGATTATATTACACCTCTAATGGAGGATCCTCTTGGGCCCCACTCGGCGCTACAATTTTTTTTAACAACTCCGTTTCCGATTTAATCGTAAATGGGGATACGATTTTAGTTGGGGTCTCAAATGGTTTATTTGATGGAGCCCTTTATGTCAGTACGGATAAGGGAGGTTCTTTTACAGCCGCATCAACAGGTGGCGTCGGACAGTTAGCGCCAGGTCCTATTTCCTCTATGAGGAGAAGCCAACAAAGCATCAATACAATTTATGCAGCGGTATCTTCTGTTAGCCCTTCCCCATTCGAAAACACCGCATTATATCAGAGCTCAGATAATGGTTCTAATTGGCAGCCTGTATTTACACAGACTCAAAGTCCTTATATCTCTAGCTCTGCTCAATCGACCATAAAAGTAGCCACAGGCCCTTCCGGATCAGTAGCAGTATTAGTTCAACGAGTACCTCCCGCATCGGGTCCACCTTTAGTCGTTTATCTCTCCTTGGACTCAGGATCTACTTGGAACAGTTTAGATGTGACCTCCATAGCAAATGATATTCAGGCAAATTACGCCAAATCGTCGATCAGCATCGACGCTGTTAATCCAAACATTGTGTATATCACAGGATCGACTACTCCTGCGTATCCAGGCGCTTCTCCAGGTACTGTCTATAGTTTAACCTATTCGAATGGCACCACAACGATTGCAGATTTGATATTAGGTTCTGACAACTCCGCAACCCACGCAGATACGCGAATGAGTTTTCCTCTTCCATTGGGCGATCTCATTGTTTTATCTGACGGAGGAATAACTCTAAGAACCCAGGCCCGAACTAATCCAGCACAGGGCGTATGGCAAGGGATGAATGGACAAAATTTATCTACGACAGAAATCTATAGCTCCGCCTACGATGGAAACAGTAAGCGGATCATGACCTCCTCTCAAGATAACGGAACATGCGTTCAATCTGTTCAAAATCTGCCTTCCTATGCTCAAATTTTCCCAGGAGACGGGTTGGTTTCGCTGATTAACGATCAAACTAGCGACTCCAGTAGCGTCTATTATTTTACGATGTTCAATGAGCCCTATCCCTTTAAAATGATCTCCGAGGATATCCCCACCTATTTTTTATTTTTATTAGAGGCCTCAACCGTCGCTTTCGCCTCCATTCTAAACGAGCAAAATTCCATGTTTTTGAATCGAAAAGATCCCAGATGGCTTGCTGTGCTCTATAATGACACTAACAATGCTATAAATCTCGGCACTGGTCAAGATTTAGGATTCGCGCCAACCCTCATTTCAGCGGGAATTATCACTAGTTTCGGTCCAGGGGCTTATGGAACAGAAGATAACTTGCAAGCTCTTGCCTTGTGTGCTCCAGGTGTTGGATTATATTTCACTCTAGATGCGCAAACAACCCCTTTAACTTTGTTGCCCGCATATGCCACGCAAAGTAGCGGTAACTCGCCTACAGGTGTGGTTTTTGACTCGAGAACCTATCATCGTTTTTTTGTTACAGATTCAACATCTATTTATGAAACAAAAAATACAGGGACCGCTTTTTCAGGTCCTCTTCCAAGCGTGCCATCCACTATTTCTCCAATCAACGCATTGGAATTTATCTCGAATAATGGGGTCAATGCTTTACTTGCCATCGGATATAGTACAAATCCAGCGCTCGGACCGATCGCTGTTGCTGATTGCGATAATACGGGAAATTTAACCGATTGGCGTTTATTCGGTCTTAATCTTCCAAATGCCTACGTAATCAACGCAGTATACAACACAAAAGCAGACCTTCTTTTAGCAGGTCTTTGGGGACGCGGCGCTTGGACGATGTATGATGTAACGAGTAATTTTGCAAGCGCGACCACACTGCAGTTTGGACTTGCAGATAACGATTCTACGCCAGACACATCCATCCTGACAGGGAATCGCCCCTTGTCCAAGTATGGAACTGGAACATTGACAATTTCTGGAACGGCCGATTTCACCGGACTCTCAACAATTTATGAAGGGACAATGGTTGTCAACGGATCGATCCCTGGAGGCCTCCTCGCCCAGGCTAACGGAGTGCTCCGTGGAACCGGCTCTATAGGAGGCCTGGTAACCATTATGGCTAATGGAACGCTAGCTCCCGGAAACTCTCCAGGTAAGCTGAGCGTTGGAAGTCTAACTCTACAATCAGGTTCTTTAACCGACATTCAACTCGAGCCCACAGTTTCCTCAGAAATAGCTGTTGCAGGAACTGCAATATTAGGTGGCGAGTTACACATCACTCAAAATAGCGGCATTTATACGACTCCCGCAAAATACACAATCTTAACTGCAGGAAATGAAATCACGACCAAGTTTAACTCCGTTTCCTATTCTACAACCTATTCTGGATTCAGATTTGATGTTGAATATTCCCCTAATTACGTCCGGCTTTTTTTAAATAGTTACATCCCAACAGAAAACCTAAAAGGAAACGACTTAACCTTTGCAGATTACCTAAATACTGCAGGCCTCAGCTCGAGCGCATTGAATTTATTGGCGCATTTACCTGAATCTTCACTCACAAAAGCTGTGAATGCTGCATCTCCGACAAGAAACGCCATTTCTACTTTTACAAGCGGAAAAACAGCCTTTTTAATGGGCGATACGCTTAGAACCAGCAGAATCAATGAGAAATTTAATCATTCGTCAGAAACAGTTGCGAATTACGATTTTTCTCAAGATACTTTACTAGTCTCTGCAGATGATCGCATTCCAGCAGGTAGTTTAGTAAGAGGAGCGCAGAATGTCGAAAACAATGGACTCTGGATCAATGGATTTGCTGATTTTGCCCATCAAGATGCTCAGCATCAAGTCCCCTCTTTCCGCTTCAGAACGTTTGGCTTTTTATTGGGATACGACCGTTTTTTTGAACACGGTTGGGTAGGAGCAGCTACTGGTTACACAAACACCTCCATTTACCAAAATCACAACCTAGGAAATGGGGAAATCTCCAGTTTCATTTTGACCCCTTATGGAACAGTTCAATTTTATAATGCATACTGTGAATTGTTTTTGATGGGTGCATACAATCCAACCGAGCAGAAACGGCATATCTCATTTTCCGATTTTGATCAGACAGCACACAGCCATTTTCACACTTGGCAACTGATGCCCCATGTGGGATTCGGATATGATTATTCCAGAGGTTTTTTAACTTTAGAACCCTATGTGGGATTCGATTTTTTAACCACTTGGCAACCCGCCTTTCGAGAAAAGGGATGTCCAGCTTTTGATGTGAATCAAAAAAATCAAACGTCTTTCTTTTTGCAAAGCGAGATCGGTCTTCGCTTCTATCAACAATGGGAAGGGAAGTATGGAATCTGCATATTGAGAGAAACAGGCGCCTACGTCAGCCAACTGCCCATTGGAGTCGGAACGGTAAATGCAGCTCTTGTGGGAAATAGCGCTTCGGTTACTCTCCACTCCTTCAATCAAAATCAAAACCTATTTAAATTAGGGCTTTCTGGGATTGTGAAGTGGATAAATGGAGTCTTTGTTTCTATTTCCGTCGATGGAGAAATCGGCTCTAGTTATGTTTCTTGCGAGCCTCAAGCCAAAATGGGCTGGTTATTTTAATCAGTAAAGGAATTTCTATGATTTCACCTCCCTTTGCCGCCCCACAAGATTTTAAAGATGCTCTACATCCGCCGGATAGCGAGGAAGGAGTATGGTTTATTTTTTCAAAGGACCAATTACTCATTTCAGAAGACCGAAAAATTTTACCCATTCATCATGACTTTATTTTACAAAGAACTCTCTATTTGGGAACTGCGAGCAATAAACATCTGTTTGCAGCAGAAGTAGAGTCTGAAAACACCCCTCCAGCTGGGTGGCATTGGAGTCATTTAAAACCTCTTCACGCTGTTCTTGATGATCTAAAAGAGGTGTCCAACTCGCCCCAAAGTTGCTCGTGCTCCATACGCCTCCACTTGCAGCTCCGATGTACAGATTATTAGAATTCGAAGGGTTAACTGCCAAGGCCTGGATAGCTCCATTTTGATTGACAGAAGCACTGGGGAGATGGGGTGTCAGGGGTGTATAAATAGGACCATTAAGAGGCGTTGGCCCCTGAGAAATAAAATCTTGAGAAGCTCCGTGAAGGGAGCCAAAAAAGCTAACTGCTATGCAGAAAAATAGAGCGTTTTGTAATTTCATAATATTGTCGAAATTATTGCATAAATTATTTTTTTGTCTAAGAGAAAAAAATGTGCTGGCAGCGCAGCTATACACAAATTGAAATGCGTATATTTAATAATAGGCACATGTTATTTCTTTTTTTTAATGGCAAATAAAGAGGTTTGAAATTCAACCATGGCGCAAATAAAAAAAGTCTCGGGCAATCTAGTCGATGTCATTAACGAAACGATTTATCCAGCAACGATAGAAATCAAGGAGGGGAAAATTGTTTCAATCCATCGCAAGGAAGGGGTAGAGAGCCATTTTCTCATTCCGGGCTTTGTGGATGCTCATGTGCACATTGAGAGCTCAATGTTGCCACCTTCTGAGTTTGCCAGGTTAGCTCTTCCTGCAGGTCTTGTTGCAACTGTCAGCGATCCTCATGAAATTGGCAATGTTTTGGGGGTTGCGGGTGTGAAATACATGTTGCAAAATGCTGCCCAGGTTCCTTTTAAGTTTTATTTTGGAGCGCCCTCTTGTGTTCCAGCCACTGATTTTGAGACCTCGGGCGCCCGTATAGGGCCTGAAGAAATTGAATATCTCCTTTCAAAAAGCGAGATTAAATACCTAGCCGAAGTCATGAATTTTCCAGGCGTTATTCGTCGAGATAGAGAGATGATGGCTAAAATTGCTATTGCTAAAAAATTGCACAAAAAAATCGATGGTCATGCTCCTCAAGTAAGCGGAGAGGATTTAAAAAAATATACTTCAGCTGGCATCGATACAGATCACGAGTGTGTCTCCGTTGAAGAGGCAAAGCAGAAAATTGCTTTGGGGATGAAAATTTTAATCCGAGAAGGGTCTGCTGCTAAAGATTTTGATTCTCTTTTTCCCCTTCTATTGGAACTTCCTGAACATTGCATGTTATGTAGCGATGATGTAGATCCGGAAACGCTGCTTCGTGGAGGGGTAAATCTTCTGGTGAAAAGAGGTGTAGCTAAAGGAGCGGACTTAATGAGTATCCTCCGCTGTGCCTCTTGGAATCCGATTCAACACTATGGTCTTGAAGTCGGGATGCTCCGTGTTGGAGACCCAGCTGATTTTATTGAAGTCGATAATTTAAAAAACTTCACAGTTCTAAGCTCCTACATCGATGGAGAATGTGTTTTTAGAGATAAAGAAGTTCTTTTTCCTAGAGTCATCCCAGAGAGGATTAACCATTTTGTTGCGAAAAAGAAACAAGTAAGTGATTTTGTTATTCCTGTGCGTCCAGGCCGTATTAAAGTGATTGAAGCGATCGATGGCCAGCTTCTAACAAAACATTTTTTAGCCGAACCCCTTCTTAGTGGGAATTATGTGATTTCTGATCTAACGCGAGACATTCTCAAAATCGCTGTCGTCAATCGTTACCAAAATAAACCTCCTAGTATTGCGTTTATTAAAAATTTTGGCCTTCAGCGAGGAGCCATAGCGTCTTCGGTAGCTCATGATTCTCATAATATTATTGCCGTGGGAGCTACGGATGAATCTCTATGCAAAGCGATCAATTGCATCATTGCGCATCAAGGGGGACTCTGTGTTGTGGATGAACAGATTGAAGAGTGCTTACCCTTCCCCATTGCAGGTCTCATGTCAGATCAAGAGGGATCTCTTGTGGCAAATCAGTATAAAAAATTGGAAGCCCTGAGCAAATCTCTTGGATGTCCGCTGAGCGCACCTTTTATGACTCTTTCCTTTATGGCTCTTCTTGTGATTCCCCAGTTAAAAATAAGTGATCTGGGGCTTTTCGATGGAGAGAGTTTTCAATTTACAGAACTTTTCGAGTGACCGCCTGCGAAGGCGTATTTTTGAACTATTTTTCCTTTAATAAGATGTTCCTGAATGATCATTTCTAAAACTTCTGGTGAGCAAGAGTGATACCAGACTCCTTCAGGATAGACAACTGCAATAGGTCCCTGTGTGCATACACGTAGGCAGTTTACTTTAGAACGGTAAATACCCCCATGTTCACTCAAATTCAGTTCTTTTAGTCTTGCTTTGAGATACTCCCAAGATTTTAATCCATCCTCTTTGCTACAGCACTTTGGCGTTGTGGGATCGCAGCATAAAAACAGATGGTGCCGGATTTTGTCAATTCCCAGATTTTGAATGCTTTGTTCAAGGGGGTTTTTGTTCATGCCTATCGATTTCTTCTAGAGGCAACTGCAAAGTAGTAGAAGTACTTGTCGAGATCTTCAAGAGATGAAGTGGATCCATTCGACTGGACAACTGTTTGATAGGTACTTGTTTGTCTCAGCTGCGTTTAAGTTTGGTGATTTACCTGGTTATATTGTCTAATTCTGCAATGTAGCAGCGTCGGACTGCTCCAGTCTAATCTTGTGCTTGATTTTTCTCAATCTCTTTTTTCTGAAGTAGTTGCCTTTGGCTGGACTGGTTTTAACAAAAATTAAGTAAAAGTCTTTACTCCATTTGTTTTTCTTAGAATTGCTATCAGCAACCTAAGGATTGCTTGATCCTAATCCTGGTCTCTTTTTGTTTTCAACCTATTTATTTCTTTTCTTCA
>CAMAVL010000004.1 GCA_945861735.1 Chlamydia trachomatis | reverse complement strand
GGGGATCGTCGATCTTAAGTCGCCCCATATTGTTAATATGGGGCGACTTAAGATCGATGATCCGCGGGAGCTTTCGCGCAGGTCCAAATCCAAGTTCATGACCGAGTTGGGTATAAGTCGCAAAATATTAACAATATAGGGCGACTTATGATCGGCGATCCTCGGGGCTTTGGCGCGGTCCAAATTCCAAGTTTCAGGCCGACTGCAGTATAAGATAAGTGGTTTTATGCACAGTAATCATGTAAATATAGGGGGGCTCTTGTCACTAAATCTTATTTTAATCCTTATTAAGAAGTCGAAAGGCGAAAGAAGCGAAAGTCGGTCAAAAACGATAAAATAGCGGCTTTAGACCTCGCGTTCGTCACACCCCACCCTCAGGGTTCTTTTGACAAGTAATGTGTCTCTGGCGTATTTTTCTTGTATACCGGAGCTCCTATGAAATCAGTTTTTACCCTGTCTTGCATGATAGCCATTTGCTTGGCAAGTTCTGCTCTATATCCCGATAAAATCCGTCCTGTTATCATTCCTCAATCTTCCTTAATGGAGACCTCCTTGCCTCTGAAAGAAGAGGATGAGGTAGTCGTAATTGATCGGCTGATCCTGGCAACTCAAGCTCAACTTGGGATGCAAAAGCATTTGAAAGAGCTCATGATTACATTTCAACAACAAAAAGAGATGTTTATTCAGGGGGATCAGTCTAAAAAGTTAGCGACTCAAATGGTTCGCTCTGCGAGGGAGATTTTAGAGATCATTTCCGATGAGAAGATCCACTACCTGTTTTCGACAGACTATCTCGATGAATTAAAAATGTTTTCCTCGATTGCAGGGAAAAATGGAATTAAGCGCCCTTAAACTTGGCAAAGTCACATTAGAGGGAATTGTAAAACTCCATTTGGAACCCAAATTCGCGCTTTTAACGTTGGATTCGGATTTTTCGCAAATTGCCTATGTCCAACAGGATATGTCAATTTGCGAAAAACCGAAACGACGTTAAAATCATCAAATTTGGTCTCCAAAGCTTAAGTTATGCAACTCCCTCATTAGACAAAAGGAGCCTATGGCTGAAATTGTGTATGTCGATCGGATCACGCGTAATCTAGAAAGAGAGACGGTCTATGGAGCTATGTTCATTAACCTGTTATATGGAACAGGGGGCCTTTCTCGTTTTCTATCACTACTCGTATTGCCACTGATAGCGCGCATTTCTTTTTTTTCAAAACTCTATGGTTTCCTTCAGAAAAGTCCTTTGAGCCGTTGGAAGGTTAAACCCTTTATCCGAAAATTTGAAGTGGATACATCCGAGTTTTTAGATCCAGTGGATTCATTTGCTTCATTTAATGATTTTTTTATTCGAAAGCTTAAAAAACAGGCGCGCCCTTTTGCAGCCGGTGAAGATGTCGCGATCATGCCAGCGGATGCGCGCTATCTAGTCTATCAAAATATCGCTGCGGCGGATGGTTTTTTAGTGAAGGGAAAGAAATTTGATTTAGGACAGCTGCTGCAGAATGATACCCTTAAAAAACGCTACGAAAACGGAACGATGGTCATTGCGCGTCTATGTCCGACGGATTACCACCGGTTTCATTTTCCCTGTGATGCAATCCCAGGCCATCCCCACCTCATTAATGGGCCTCTCTATTCTGTAAATCCAGCGGCGCTGAAGAAAAATATCTCCATTTTAGCTGAAAACAAACGGATTCTAACCTCTTTAGAGACAGGGCGCTTTGGTACAATTATTTATATCGATGTGGGGGCCACATATGTCGGGAGTATTCACCAAGTATTTACTCCTGGTAAGCAATACAAAAAAGGGGATGAAAAAGGGTATTTCTCATTTGGAGGGTCCTCTTTAATCCTCTTATTTGAACCCGATCGGATTCGGCTGGATCAAGATCTCATCGACGCTTCTTTGGGGAAGATGGAGATGAAAGGTCTGTTGGGGCAGTCTCTTGGGAGAGCCTTGAGCAAATAGGGCATTTCTCGATGACATGACCGCGCGCTTGGCAATAAGCTCTTGCAAAATAGATGATTTGCAAGTGGAGCGTGTTCCATTGCTCTTTTGGAAAAAGCCGTTTCAAGTCCTTTTCTGTCTCTTTCACATTTTTTCCCTCGCTTAAACTCCACCTTTTTGCGCAACGATGGATGTGGGTGTCTACAGGAAATGCAGGTTGCTGAAATGCTTGTGACATCACAACAGATGCCGTTTTATGGCCAACACCTGGAAGCGCTTCGAGATGGGCGAAGCTTTTAGGAACGATTCCTTTATGTTTTTGGATTAAGATGCGCGAGAGATTCCAAATCGCTTTTGCTTTGACGTTGCTAAGGCCGCAAGGACGAATAATCTGCTGGATATCGGAGATGGACAATTCAATCATTTGTTGCGCTGTTGCAGCTCTAGCAAAAAGAATCGGTGTGACTTGATTGACTCTTGCATCTGTACATTGAGCCGAAAGAAGCACCGCAATGAGAAGGGTGTAGGGATCCGTGTGTTTCAAAGGGATCGGAGGATTTAGAAAAAGAGCATTTAAGATAGAGAAAGCGATTTGAGCGCGCTGTTTTTTTGTCATTTCCCAATACAAAATTTAGAGAAGATCGCGTTTAAAATATCTTCAGTAATATTCGTTCCGATAATCGTTCCAAGTTCGCTTAAAGTGGCATGCATGTCCGATGAGAGAAATTCTGCAGAAACGCCATCTTTTAGCCCAGCAATTAATGTTTCAAGGAATTCGCTCGCTTGATCGAGCGCTTGCTTATGACGCAATTTCGTGATGACGACATCCTCCTTGCCGGGGGAGCCTTTGCGCCAAATGAATTGATCGATGGTGCCCCGCAGCGCATCTAGTCCATCGGCTGTTTTGGCAGAGATCGGAACACTATACTCAAACCCAAAATCAGATAATGCAACGTGCGGCAGATCAATTTTATTCCAGATCAAAATCGTTTTTTGTTTAGGAGCCAAAGAAATGAACTCTTGCGTCTCTACGCATAGCTCAGAGGAAGCATCTAAGACGAGCAAGATGAGATCGGCTCTTTCCATCGCTTGCATCGATCTTCGGATCCCCTCTTTTTCAATCACTTCATCGGTTTTGCGAATTCCTGCCGTGTCAATCAGTCGAAAATGGAGTTTCCCTAAACGTAAGTCATCTTCAAGGAGATCGCGTGTCGTTCCTGCAATTGGGGTGACAATGGCGCGATCTTTTCCAAGCAGAGCATTCATCAATGAGGATTTTCCAACGTTTGGACGGCCGACTAAACATAGGGATAATCCATTGGAAAGGATTTTCCCCTCATGGAAGGTAGCGCTCAATTGTTTCATTTGATCAAGTGTTTGACTTAAAGAGAGGATCACCTCTTCTAAACTTGCAAATTCAAGCCCCTCTTCTGGAAAGTCGACCCAAGCATTTAAGATCGCAGCGATAGCGACGAGCTGTTTTTGGAAGGAGCTGATTTTTTTAGAGAGGACCCCTTGGAGCTGCTGTTCTGCCTGTTCCAATGCTAGCTCGTTTTTTGCGCCGATGAGTTCTTGAACAGCCTCTGCTTGAGCAAGATCCAATTTTCCATTCGTAAATGCCTTAAAGGTAAATTCACCCGGCTCTGCGGCCCTAGCTCCCGCTTCTAAAATCGTCTCCAGAACTCTTCGTGTAATGAGGCTTCCCCCATGACACTGGATTTCAACAGTGTCTTCACCCGTATAGGATTTAGGGGCTAACATCGGCAAGCATAAAACCTCATCGATAACTTGGCCACCCGCATTGCGAATTTTTCCAAAATGAGCCGTATGCGAGCGGTAGGTATGAATGGGACCAGAAAATACCTTTGCGGCGATATCCAATGCGGCATTTCCAGAAATGCGAATGATAGCAACGCCCCCTTCCCCTGAGGGAGAGGCGATCGCAGCAATGGTTGAGCCGGGTTGATAAGGGCGGTGAACAAAGTCCATAAATTTAAAATTATTTTTGTTGTTTGAAAGGGGTTAGTATACCCGATTCTCTATGAAGTGCTCCAGGAGAATAAATTAAATATGGGAGAATCTCTTTCGGTACTCTAACAGTGAAGCCCCCTACCGGAAAAGGTGCTGGTTCAAAAGATTGCGTCAATTTGCTCGTAAATAAAACACATAAAGCTGGTTTTTAGTAGTTTATGTCAAGTTTTGCATCCAATAACCTTCCAGTAAGTTTGGCAATAATAATGTCAGTATGTACGATAAATACATACATACTGACAGGGCGTAATGATCAATAGACTTCTTGCATAACCTCTTCTCCGTGCCCGTGCCCGGAGAAGAGGTTATGCAAGAAGTCTATTGAGATCCCTCGACGCTTTATATACTGCTCGTAGCTGAATCTGAGAATTTTGGCTCAGTAACAAGTGATACAGAACCTAACTTGACAAAGTCACATTAGACAAAAACTTTTTTTGGCGTGAAAGCCCCAGGGATCGAATAGCGCAAATGGGGTTGTATTATTCAATACTAGCCCAATTTGCGCTATTCGATCCCTGGGAGCTTTGACGCTCAAAAAAAGTCTTGTCTAATGTGACTTTGTCAAGCTAAATTCCCGAGAAATTGTATACCCAACTCGGTCATGAACTTGGATTTGGACCTGCGCCAAAGCCCCGAGGATCGCCGATCATAAGTCGCCCTATATTGTTAATATTTTGCGACTTATGATCGACGATCCGCGGGAGCTTTCGCGCAGGTCCAAATCCAAGTTTCAGGCCGACTGCAGTATAACAAAGAATTCTTTTTTTGGAGACGTATACCCAACTCGGTCATCTTGGCCCTCCCTTTATTAGACTTCTTGCATAACCTCTTTTTCAATGAGGTTTCACATTGAAAAAATCAGAGCCCGTGACTTGCGGCATCAGGCGTTAAGTGGTTTATGGAGCTTGTCTAGCTTGTGCAACGATTAAAACAAGACAGTTTCTGTAGATTCTCGGGGCGTCAGGATGGCCTTGCTCTATCGCGAGTCGAAAGCACTGCGCAGCTTGGTTTAAGTCTTTCTCTACACCCATTCCCTTTTGATAGCAGAATCCTAATGCGATTTGGGCATGAGGATGTTTTTGGTTTATTGCGAGTTGATAGAAGTGGACAGCTTGACTGAAGTCTTTATCTACACCTATTCCTTCTTGATAGCAGCGTCCTAGGTAGAACTGGGCTTCTGAGGACCCTTGTTTTACCGCGAGTTGATAGAATTGGACGGCTTTGATTAAGTCTTTAGCTACACCGTTTCCATTTTCATAGTGGCGTCCTAAAATGTATTGAGCTTCGGGGTTTCCTTGTTCAGCCGAGAGATGAACCCAGCGCAGCGATTCTTTTAAGTCTTTTTTTACTCCAATTCCTTCGTGATAACAGCATCCTACCGCGTATTGCGCATCGTGATGACCTTGAATCGCGGCTTTTTTATAGAGTTCGAAGGCTTTTTCTTCATTTTTATTTACCCCCTTTCCTTTGCGATAACAGCATCCTAACAGGTATTGTGCAGAGGAAAGTCCACGCTCCGCTGCAAATTGAAAGAGTTGGGCTCCTTTTTTGAAATCCATCCCATCTTGACAGAGGAGTCCTAATGCGACGTGGGCCTCAAGATGTCCTTTGTTCACTGCGAGTTGATAGAAATTGGCGGCTTGGATTAAGTCTTTAGCTACACCGCTTCCTTTTTTATAGCAGTCTCCTAGGTCGAACTGGGCTTGGGGCTGTCCTTCATTAGCTGCGATGCGGAGAGAATCTATTTTTTGTGCAAGTAAGACATTGCATTCTTCCAGCCTCTGTTGAGCAAATTTATGAGAGGGGTCTTGTTCGATAAGTTGAGAGAAGATCTTTGAGGCTTTACTTAAGTCCAAAGAGACCCCTTTTTCCATCAGATAGCAAAGACCTAAGCGATATTGACCATAGGAGCATTTTTGATCTGCTGCAAGTTGATAAAAGTGTGCAGCCCGGACTAGGTCGATCGGTTCTCTATTTTCATGCTCATCTCCTATCCGGCATTGAGCTAAGGCAAGCCCGTTATCTGCTGCGCGTTGATAGAAATCGGTTGCTAGCTTGTCACTTTGAACCACTCCCATGCCTTTTTTTAAGCACCCTGCCAAATTATATTGAGCGGCTCTATTGTCTTGATCTGCTGCAAGTAGAAACAAGTGCACTGCTTGCCCTACGTCTGTCTCTACTCCTACTCCTTGTGCGTAGCACATTCCGAGTCTGTTCTGAGCTTTAGAAAACCCGAGGGCTGTCGCTTGCGTGAAAAGGGGGACGGCTTCTTCCCAGTTATCTAGCCTTGCGTATTCTTTCGCTGAATTGTATAGGCTTTGAGCGATTGACTCTGATCTAATTGGGCTAGCCATGATAATTCCTTTTTTAACAAATGTTGTGTTAATTTTAATCAATAGACATCTTATTTTCAATATTTAAATAAATCAGATCCGGGCAATGGCACGTAGCTTGACAAAGTCACATTAGACAAGACTTTGTCAAGGTAGAAGAGGTTATGCAAGATGTCTATTATACACAAACTACTTGAAGAATCGGGATTTTGATCAGGAGGCTCCTTAAGGTTTTTTGTCTGGAGAGAGCGACCATTGCCGGTCAAGCAAGGCTCTAAGCGAAGACAAAAAATCCGGGGTAAAGCCGACGCCATTAAAAACCAATTCTTCAGGTAGTTTGTGTATACCCAACTCGGTCATGAACTTGGATTTGGACCTGCGCGAAAGCTCCCGCGGATCGTCGATCATAAGTCGCAAAATATTAACAATATAGGGCGACTTATGATCGGCGATCCTCGGGGCTTTGGCGCGGTCCAAATTCCAAGTTTCAGGCCGACTGCAGTATAACTCGACTTTGCCACTTTTTCTGGCCCCTCTCGCAGATAGAGCTCCTCAGGCGAGATGAGCTCAGAAAAAGTTACAAAGTCGAGTACAACACAACAATTATATTGAATTAATATAACAAACATAATAACTTATAATTAAATAGGGTACAAGGAAGGTAATTAATGGCACCACGATTAAGAAGAATGAAAGCCTATCACCCCCGTCGCAAACGCGTCAAAAACCTTTCTCTGAACAAACAAGCCCTTATAGACATCGAACATAAGATCAGCATAGAGCTTGGGGCTCTAGTCATATCCTTCGAGCAAGGCAATCTCACCCAAACAGAGGCTGCAAAGATCAAACTCAAAAGCGCCTTTCAAAAACACGCTGATGAAATGAAGAAATTAGCTGAAGACATGGGTCATAAATACCCTCAATTCGTAGCGGACTTTCTCGATAGCGTCGATACAATCTTGCATTGCAATCCAAACTTCATTGATCCTGCAAAAATCAGTCATTGCTATAACATGACTCATCGACTAGAGGCCGAGCTTAAAGCTGCCTAAATCTGTATCAAAAAAGCAATATCCTGAATCGAGCAACTTTTCTCCCTTGACATAAGCGCTTGCAAGAAACAGCTCGTCTGCCATTTCTCCAAAGACCCATCTCAAAATATAATCCGGAATCGGAATCCATGCAGGCCTATGGAGCCTTGCAGCCAACATCTTCGCAAAACCCTTTTGGCTAATGGGCTCTGGGGCCACAATATTAACCGCCCCGACAAGGGTTTGAGTCATTAAAATATGATAGATGGCGCCGATCACATCATCAAGCCCAACCCAGCTCATGATCTGATCGCCTGATCCAATCCTTCCCCCTAAACCTAATTTAAAGGGCAGCAAAAGCTTCTTGAGCATTCCACCTACGGGACTTAAAACAACACCGAACCTGGCATGAACGACCCTGACCCCTGAGGACTTAAGTGGAACCATCGACTGTTCCCATTGTTCACATAGATCGGCTAGAAAGCCGTTTCCTTTTTGACTTTTTTCTGTTAAAACCTCTTTTCCTCTAGATCCATAAAAACCAATCGCAGAGGCGCAAATGACAACTTTGGGTGGATGACTTAACTGAAATAGGATTTGAGATAAAAGCAAAGAATCTCTACATCGGCTAACTTTGAGCAGCTCTTTTCTTTTTTTTGTCCATGGCTTGTCTGCAATGTTTTCCCCTGCGAGATGAATCATCACATCAAAGTTTTCAAATTCCTTCAATTGAAAAATCCCGCGAGAGGGGTCCCAATAGATGGAATTGAGTGACTCTTGATTGCGGACCAATCGAATGACTGTATGGCCGGCTTGATTGAGGAAGGATAGAAGATGAGATCCGATGAGGCCGCTTGAGCCACTTAAAAGAATGCGTTGAGACTGTGAAGGGTATTTTGAAATTAACTGCAAGGATCTTTCTGAAAACATGTTAACTCCGTGTAAAACAAAAGAGCGCAAGACACCAACTGACATCTTACGCTCAGGAGCAACCATGAAAATCTACATTTTGCAGCAACCGCCGCCACCACTTTTTTTCTTATCTTTTCCACATTCTGTGTCGCAGCACAAATGCTTGCATCTCGGAATCATCCGTAAACTCCAAACTCCGGCTAAACCGACGATCGCATAAATAAGACGGCTGAGAGCTCCCGTGTTGCCCCCGAAAGCCCAAGCTACTATGTCGAATTGAAAAAATCCCCATAAGCCCCAATTGAGAGCTCCTGCGATGATGAGAATAAAAGCTATCACATTCAAACACTTCATTTGTCCCCCCTAATCTGTGTATATTTTATATATTAGAAAAAAATTGAGGATTTGTCACTGTTTTTTTATTTCTATAGAGAAAGTTCTTAAAATTTCTAAAAAAATCACCCCTCTGACCCCGTTCGATTGCTCCAAAATGGGCAAAAGAGACCCTAGCTTGACAAAGTCACATTAGACAAGACTTTTTTTTGAGCGTCAAAGCTCCCAGGGATCGAATAGCGCAAATGGGGCTAGTATTGAATAATACAACCCCATTTGCGCTATTCGATCCCTCGGGCTTTCACGCCAAAAAAAGTTTTTGTCTAATGTGACTTTGTCAAGCTAAATCATCAAAGCTCTCTCCTACGCCAATCCAGCGCACGGGGATTCTCAGTTGTTGGTAAATAGAAAAGTATCTTGGATTCAAAAATCTAACGCAACCGGGCTGGATAAAATTTAAATAAAATTTTATATGCTTGGATTCAAAAAACTAACGCAACCCACTTCCTGCACAAAAACTTAAGCTGTAGATTTGCTTTGGAAATCCCTCTTTCAAAACATGGCTTGCCCTTCGGATGAGATCAGGGTCGTTCCGATCGGTGATCAAAAGGAGCGTTTTATCTGTGATGGGTTGTTCTCTTAAAGTAAATCGCAATTTATCTGCTGCGGCATCACTTAAAAAGGAAAAGTTAAAAGCGCATTTTAAGGCAATCAAGACGGGACAACCTAATACCTTCCCAACTTCATAGCTAAGAAGTTTATTGCAATCGGCGCCCATACCCATCCGCTGATAGAGGGGCAAGGAAAGAGGAACGATGTAATCCGGAAGGGGCCAATTCAATTTTAAAAGCTGTAGGGCCATTAATGAGCCGATGACAGAGGCAAGAAGAGGTGAGCCTTTCCGATAAGAGCGAAGGATTGTTTGAGATGGGCCGATTGATTCACAGGTCTCTGCTTGAGCCTTGATGACAATAGGCGCTTCTCTACACTCTTTACAGATAGAGACTCCCTCAATACTTTTAAAGCAATAGGAGCATCTACTGTACGCTTCGAGCAGACTGAGCTGTTCGAGACAGAGTGTACAGAGAAGGTGGCGGTGATCTTCTGTTTTTTTCTGACAATGTAAACACAGCGGTGGGTAAAAGAAGGAAAGGGTCTTACTGTAAACCGTATTTCGGCTTATCAAGGGTTCCTCGGATGGTGAGTGTAAAGGCTTCTGTCAATTTCAATACGACATCTTGTCTCATTTTAATATCGATTAAGATTTTTCCCTTAAGATCGATATAGGAGGTTTGCGCTTCTTGCGACAAGAAAAACTGAGAGCGATTGCCTTCGCTAAAGGCATTTTTAAGACTGATGAGATAAAACTTGTCCCCGCGCAGTTCTAACTCCACCTCTCCGATGACAGGCGTTAGAATGCCTAAGTCAAGGCCGAGATTTTTAAGCATATCGATCGGGAGATCCAAAAAGGTGGTTTCTTTTTTAAACATATTCACAAAATGAAGAGAGCCTTTTCCCTCCCAAGTCGATTGGTCACTTAAGACCCCAGAAATTTGGGATAGGCTACCGTTTTTGATGACGAAAGGTTTGATCTTTTGCGAAGAGGCGATTATTTTCTTCAATGCGCTTGGTTTTAATTCTTTCACTTGTAAAAGAGGAATCGAAAAGGACCATTTTCCATCAACTGGATTTTTATCGATTGCAATTTTTTTAGTAGAAAACAGGACCGCTGAATCATCAATCTGCAGATTGATAAGATACACATGCTCTGCATTCGCATCGAGATGCATTTCCATTTTATCAAACTGGTAGCCTAAGAGATCAAAATGATCCCCATGTACTTTTCCATTGAGTTGAAATCCCCCCTTTGGCCTCTCTGATACAACGATATCTCCTTGAAAGGTATATCCTTGGCCTAAGCTGAGCGCGCTTAAAGCTGCCTGGATCTCTTTAGGTAAATAGGCAGCGCACGTTAAGCCATCTAATTTAACCGCACCTGTTAAAGCACTCGATTGGGGGACTTTTTTCGTGGCACTTTTCGTTAAATTCAGTTGGAGGCCTAAAGCAGATCCCTGTAGGCTTTCCCAATTCACTCCACTATCTGTTATTTTAAACAGAGCTTTGATCCCTTGAGAATTGGGACTCTCAGATACTTTTAAGATTCCACAGTAAGTTGTTGCGGTATCGATATGGAGCTGTGTCCATATGGGCTTTTCTCCAAGAAGCGCTTTAAAGCGGCAATTAAAAATCGCATCCTCATAGACTAGAGAAATTTTCTCTAAAGGAAACATCTGGTGATTGAATCCATAGCGCCCATCCTTTAAAGCGCCTTGGAAACTCATTCCCTTAACAGAGAGAGTGAGATCTCCACTTCCTTCTAAGGCTGTTTCAAATTGGAAATCGGAAACTGCTTTAGGCAGGCAATGAGCCGTACTTAAATCTCGGATCAAACTCGATGCTGCGCTAAAGCTGCATTGCTTAAATAGAGTAGGCGCTCCAGACCCTAACTGCATGAGCTCTCCAATTGTGATGGCCCCTAATTTTTTGAAAGTTTGCTTTGCATACACTTGCAAGGAGAGGCTCTTCGCATGCAATCCATTAAGTAAAGAATAGGTGAAAGGCACTTTCGCATCTGTTTTTACACCAATGGGAAGAGGGCAAAAGCTTTCAAGTGAGAAGGAGGCATCTCCTTTTAGAGTGCAAAAAGTTGTTTCCCACTCTCCTTTTAGAGTTCCTTGAAAAGTTCCTTGGAGTGGTGTGGAGGAAGGGAGCACTCCAATACTGATGAGGTCATTGAGTTCTCCCCGAATGGATTCGAGTTGAAAGTCGAACCTTTTCAAATCCGTGCGATAAAGCCCCTTTCCTTGAACGCACATTTTTCCCCATTTCCCCTCAAGACCCGAAACAGAATATCCTTGAGGTCCTTGAACAAAAACCATTTTTAAATCGATCGGATCGATAAAGAATCGATCAATGACCCAACGATCTGCTATCCTTTGCCCTTTAATGACTAAGTGGGTGATCGGGTGTCCCTTCATTTTTAAATTGCGGCTCTCTGCAGAAAATGTCAGTTTTTGGCTTAATTGATCCAAACTAACCGCTAATGCTAAATCCCCCTGCAATTCTAAATCGGCAATCTGGTCGGTCGAAAAAGTCCCCAAAGAGAGAAATCCCACGCGATCTAAAAACTGTATTTGAGAGATGCACTCACGGCATTTCAGTAATGCTTTCATATTGAGAGCAACGCACGTTCCGTCGGGTGCTAAAATAAGCTTTTCAATCTGAAGGGGAGATCCAAAAAAATGGGTGGCGGACGGCTCAAATGAGAGGTTCCATTGATGGGTCGGATCTTGGGCGACACTTCCTTTCAAGCGCCCAATCTCTTTTTTTTCTTGCGCTATCCGCAGATCAAATAGAGTGGGTTGTTTAGGATCGAAGGCCAGTGTATCGATTCGGATTCGGAAAAAAGAGCCATCTGCCATTGCCAAATTCCCTTGGAACTGTTCTAGCACAAGCTTTTCTTCTTTCGAGTCAAAACTCATATGACAACTTAACTTCTCTAATCCACTTTTAGCATTAATGGGGAACGTCATTTCAGAAAAGTCCCCCTTAAAAGCCCATTCTGTCTGTGCTTGATTTCCCTTTAGGCTGGTGTGGAGTATAAGGCCTCCATCCCGACTCATCAATTCCCCTTGAATGGGGATATTTAACTGCGGGAGCTCTGGAAAATGGGTCATCACTTGAATGACTTGAGGCAACGTCCCTTCAATAGAAGAGGTTGTTAGGATAAGATCTGTAGAGCTTAAGGACAAATCTCCTTGAATCGCAAGCCCTTCACAAAAAGCCTGAAAAAAGTCGGTAACAAGCACTCCTTGATCGAGATGGAAAATAGTATCTATGTGATCCAATATCAGATTATTTTCTTTGAGACAGACAGAGGCATTTGTTAAAGGGATTTCACCTGCCCAAGTGCTCTTTTTAAAATCATAGGAGAAAATGGCGCGATCTGTTTTTGCTTTCGTTACTGAAACCCAAGGGTGATCTAGGATAAGATCTTTTCCTAAAACAGAAATATGTACCGAATCTTGAGTTAATCGCGCAAATAGATCCAAATCTCCTTGCAATACAACATCTGGAACAAAGTTTTTTTGCAATGGCCCGTATATTTTTTCAGAGATCTTTTCTGTCCGCGCCCAAGCTTCTTTAAATATCCAATCTTGAAAAGATAGAATATGGTGCGTTGCCGCCTCAATCTCCACCCCAAATTCAATGCTCTCTTGCCCACTCTCTAATTTTCCTAACCATTCAAAGCCTCTCTCATTCGGAATTAAAGAGCCTGTCAGCTGACAGGGCTCCGAAGAGAACTTTTGTGATAATTTAGGCTCTGCAATAGAGACATACTGATCTAAGGTTCCTTGAAAATTGGCATTAAGTCCCTCTTTTCCAGTATAATCGATTTGCCCAAAAACTCCGTTGAAATACCCTTGGAGAGAAGAATGCTGGATCTGATCTTCTTGCATTTCCAATAAAACTTGTAGCTCCGTTGCAGAATAGAGCCTGTCTTCGCCTAAAGAAAAGAGAAGGTCTCCCCCTTGTGTTTTAAGGCGGCTGTGTACAATCTCATATCCAAGCGCTTTGGATTTTAGGCAAAGGTCTCCTGTTAAGCTATCTGCAAAAAAAGTGATCTCTTTTTTAGGGAAGTAAAGGCGCATGTGATCTGCTGCGAAATCATCGATACTGAAGCGCTCTATCCTGTTTTTTTCGATGACCCAAGTGCATTTACCTTGAGCTGTCCCCTCCACACACTGAAAGTCTGTATTTAAAAAAAGCTTACGCGCTAATTCAATATGTTCTGCATGGGCTCTTTCACAACTGAACTGCCAAATGGTATGCTCTTTTTCTGGACTGCAACAGGAAACAATTGCCTGCATTTTTTTCTCTTTTCTAGCAAGGCACTCGACTCCCATTTCAATCCAAAATACCCCCTCTTTTTCAACCCGTCCTTTTCCACTGACGTGAATTGGAAAGAGTTGTCCATTCTCAATAATCACGCCATCGAGAATCATTTTAGGATCTTGATCCTTTTCCAGGCGGCATGTGGCTTCAATCCCCTTAATCTCCCAAGCTCCCCTAAGTGCCATGGAGCCGCCTTGCAATGAGACATCTGAAATCAATCTTTCCCAGAACACTTCCCCATTTTCCTCTCCTGAATAGGTGAAATACCCTTCCATCCGATCCAATGCAACTGTGAGATGATTTTCCAGATAGCGCAAAGTAAAGTTAGAGAGACTCCCCTCGCAACTTAAAGCATCTATTCCACCTGCTAACTTTAAAGTCCCCTGTCCTTTCAGATCGATTTCTCCAGAGGTTTTAAAACCTCCACTTTGCATATTCGGTATAAAGAAGGAGAGAAAAGGGGCGATCCTGCCGCAGTCATTTTCTTGTATTTTAAAAGCGTAATTTAAGACATTTTCATCTGTATGCAAATCGACAAAAAGGATCGGCTCCACGAGAGGATTTGGATCATAGGAGAGGGAAAAGGAACCAATGTCTTGTCTTGTAACACCCGGTGTTAATGAAAAATAGATTCGCGGTGCAAGAGGTAACTGCATGACTCCATGGCTCATCTCCCACTTTAATCCGAAGTGTTTCGATTGGGAAAGAATTAACCTAGAAACGGCAGTTGGAGACGGCAAATTGACGCAATCTTTTGAGCCAGAACCTCTTCCAATAGAGGGGCCCTTCACCGTTAGGGAATGTGCGCCCCCTATAGGAAAAGGTTCTGATTCAAAATCTTGCATCACTTTACCATCTCCAACTGCCGTTTCTAGGATCAAGGAAAAAAAAGAGGATTCTTCTCGAGCAGAATGATCTGTAAATACAACCTGAGGATGACTTAAGCTGACTTGAGATTCTAAGTAGAGGTGGCGCCAATCAAAAGAAAAATCGATCTTCACAGAATCGATAGACACCTCATAAGTGGAATCCTTGATGTGCAATGCATCAATACACAACGAGCTCTCTTTCCAGAAAAGCGCCTGATACTCTAATTGTCCTTTAGAAAACCCCTTATTAAGGGCCGCTTGAACACCTACCAAAATCAGCGCTTTATGAAATAGCAGTATTCCAGAAAATACAAGAGCTAAGATGATCCATCTAAATTTTGATCTGCGCTTGAAACTGGAATAGCTCATGTATTGACTAGATCTAAGTATTGTTGACGATCGAGTAATAGCTCTGATCCTTGATCGTCGGAGAGTTTAATTTTAAAAAGCCACCCATCCTCTTCAGCAGAACGGTTGATATCTTGAATAAAATCATTGAGCCGCTGATTAATTGCAATGATCTCTCCTGAAACGGGAGCATAGATATCCGCTGCCGCTTTTGTCGATTCCAGCACAGCAATCTCCTCTCCTGCTTTTACGTGTTTACCAACAGATGGAAGCTCGACGTAAACCACTTGACCAAGCTCTTTTTGAGCGTGGTCCGTAATGCCCACAACGCCTATGCCATTTTCTATTCTGATCCATTCATGGGATGGAGTAAATTTCATAATTAGCCTTTATTTAAATTTAACCTCGTTTCTAGGTTCAAACTTCCCCACAAACGAGGTTGACTCTCAATGGGATAATCTTGAGAGGAAACAGAAAAATGCTGCGATGCGTCTTTATAACGATGAATGCGATAATTAAATCCAATTTTATTGCATTGGATAGGGTCATATCCATGTAGAGCGTGCGCTGGAATATTCACCTGCACTGAATAGGAATCCTTTGCAAACACAGCCTCTACTTTAAGATCGAGTGGATCGCATAAAGGATGCGCATCTTCCGTGCGAAATCGGGTGATTTCTAAAGCATGCACCCCAAGCACTGCTTGTGGCAAAATGACAAAGTGGTGACAAAATCGAGTCATAAAACCAGCTGTCTTCAAATCTCTCGTATCGACAAAAAGCTCCAATGCATCCCCCTCTCCAAAGGTCGGATAAGAAGCCTCTTCAAATGGTTTTGAGACCCATATTGCGATATTTAAACCCATTTCGTTCCAGGACAGCGCCACATCTGCAAAATGTTCTTCCGCAAGAAGCTCCGATGTATCTGGCAATAGAAATGATTTTTTCATCTGCCTCAACGTAGGAATGTCCTTAGCAAAATGAATGGGCACCGTGACTCCAAAAAAATCAATTGGAATTAAGGCTGGCATTTCATCAAATACGGTCATTGCTCCTCGCTGCAGTACTTCAACTCAATCGCTCCTTTATCTCTAATCTTCTTTAATAAATCAACCATTAAGCTGCGCCTCGCATCAAGAGCTAAAGCGTTGTGACTACGAGTGACGTCCGCTAAAGACCCTCTCTCCGTAGCCACTTTATTTAACACGCGATAGAAACTAAGTGATCCACCAAAACCTACTTCAACATCCGACCACTCATTACTTCCAAGAGTAAACATCTTCTCTTTTGCAAAGGGAAGATCTGCATTTCTCTTTACTGAACATGTTTTTTTACTTAATTTCCACTGTCCTACAAGAGGATTTTCTGGTGTTCCCTCTTGTCGTAGCCACTTTGAGTTCTCCCTATTATTTTCGATATCTTGTTTCCCCTCTTGCATAAACAGAAGAAAGCGATGTTGCGTATAAAAGGCGTTGGTAAGTGCTTCTGTTTTTGAGGCAAGCTCTCCTATTTGAGTGCGATAAGACTCTTCAATTGCTTTTAAAAGAGGCGCATACACATATCTTGCCACTTCATCTTTAACAAGAACAAACGGCTTAAATGAGCCATCAACAGCTTGGAAAGCGGCTGTGTGTTTTTTTCTGATTTCTGGATAGGCAGCCTCTAAGCGCAAATCTAGCATCTGATCGAGCGTGCCATCTTTTAGAGCTTCTTGAGCTGTCAATACAATCTTATGCGGATCTCTTTTCAGAACAGCAATCCGATAAAAAGTTTTTCCATTTGACGTATATAAATTGAGCTGATCCTGAATGCTTTGTTGTTCTAGAGTCGCAGATTCCCCTTTGATCGGAGCTTTTTCAAGTAAATACATGAGTTCTGCAGAGTCTTCTATCTCACCAAATGGAAATGTGCCACCACGTGTCCGAAGCCCAGCTGTCGCTGTCTGCACCCGCTCTTTTTGTAATGCAGCGCCTATTTTTTCAGGATGCGCATCCAATATTTTGGATCTTGCAAACTGATCGATTGTCAATCTTTGCTTAGGGACAAGTTTATCGAGATTGACCTGACCTTTTAATAGATCGGGAAATTGCTTTTGAAGAAGAGCCCAATTTTTAACATCCGCTTCCCATTCCCACGTTTGTTTTAAACTAATTTCTCCAAATAAAGCCTCTCGACTTACTTGAACATACTCCAATTCAAACTGACGTGAAACTAAGCTCGGCGCTCTTTTTTCTATTTGCTCTAGAGAACCTACTTGAAAAGGGATCTTTAAAGAGTTGTGGACCTGAGATACCGCGTCTAAATACATTTGCAATTTGAAAAGAGAGCGAAGATCTTTCAACTGCAAATGAGCGGGAAGTTCATAGAGTTCGATATTCATCCCCTCTTTTGTAAAGGAATGAAACTGATCCAATGCTAAGGAATCGATAAAGACACTATTGCCAACATCGTTGAACACTCTACGAAAGAGCATCACTTGGCGCCAATTATTTAAAACTGTTTGCTCATCCAGCCTTAAATCTTGTATTTCTTTTCTGTAATAACTCTCGATTTCTTGAGGGTTTAACACCGCCTCTCTTGCAACTTGTGTGTACCCATCTTGAATGTTTTGGAATAGATCAGCACGCACCTCTGTTTGACTTACAGTATACCCATTTTCTTTTGCGATAAGCGCTGTATTTAAGATGAACTGCCCTGCTAACTCCACAAATCTAGGGCCAAACCAATCCTCTAAAGAATGAAATCCAAATAAACTCAAATCCCCTTGAGCTAAGATAGGATCGAGTTTTGCCCCTAACTGATTTTGCTGATGGGTCAATACTTGGGCTAACACATCCGCTGGAACCATTGATTGATCCAAATACAACTCAAAGAGGACAGCTAGTGTCTCCAACGTAAATTGATCCGTTTTATTTTTTAAAATGGCCAAATGGTAATTAATATTGGGGGAATACCGCTCCCAAATGCGCTCGGCAGAGAGATCTTTTGCGTGCGGGTGCACATAAGGACGAAAATTTTTCAACCTGGGCAAGCGTTTTTCTAAATCAGGTTTTAAATCTTCAAAATACTGGCGCGCGAGGATCATAGCAAGTCCCGTAGACATCAAATCCTTTTGGATCACACTGTCATTTAAAAAATTGGGAACTTGGCCCCTTTGCAACCCTTGCCGATCGAGCGGAGATGTTGTGATCAAGCGACAAAGAGAGAGCACATCGCCGCGCATCATTGGGCTTCCATCAACCCCTTTTCCAATCACTTGATCAGGTACCTCCTGGGAATTGTCGTTAAATGAGGATATCGCACCAAAAAAAGAAAACGAGATGATGATAATTACAGTAATAAAGATAAATAAAATCTTCTGAAATTTACGAAAAAAATTCAGCATCTGTCTAATCCTCTATTAATACGATTTTGCAAAAACAACCCTTCGAGAGCTCTTCTCTCCACTAAAAGGACAAATCCCTTCCTCAACTTCTAAATCTAAAGGAATACAGCGAATCGTGACTCCGAGATCTTTTTTCACCATTTCTTCAATCGCCGGATCTCCATTCCAGTGGGTCAATGCGAATCCTCCATGAATTTCAGGGTTTTCCGCATTCTTTGGAGTAAAAAATTTATAAAACTCTTTTTTGGAATCAATTTTCGGCGTATGCACTTTACGGAAATCTAAAGCGCGATTAAATAGACACTGCTGGATCTCATCAAGCTGCGCAATCACACCACCTAGCAAAGTAGCGCGAGACATCCCGTCTATCGCACGGTGCGCGCGATCCCGTCTTGCAACGGGAAGCTTATCTGCCAAAATGTCTCTAGGACCTACTTCAATGCGCATAGGAACCCCTTTTTTAATCCACGACCAGGTCTTATCGCCACCGCGCATCTCCCGTTCATCAATGATTACAACAAGGGGTCTTCCGTGATAGCTCAAATGACGGAGCTCTCCCGCTAAAGAATGGCAATAAGAGAGCACTTCTGCCTTCGCCTCTTCTTTGTGAATGACCGGAATCAACACGATATGAGCCGATGCAATGCGTGGAGGTAAAATCAATCCATCATCATCGCTATGCGTCATTATAAGAGCGCCAATTAAGCGCGTGGTAACTCCCCAAGAGGTTGTCCAGGCCGTCTGTACATTTCCGTCCTGATCTCGAAACGAAATATTCGATGCCTTTGCAAAATTTTGGCCGAGGAAATGGGATGTGCCCCCTTGCAAAGCCTTCCGATCCTGCGTCATCGTCTCAATCGTATAAGTAGCTGAGGCGCCAGGAAACCGCTCACTTGGCGTCTTTTCTCCTTTAATAACCGGGATCGCTAAACAGTTTTGGACAAAATACTCATAGACATGAAGCATCCGCATCGTCTCTTCAATTGCCTCTTTTTCCGTCGCATGAACAGTATGCCCCTCCTGCCAGAGAAATTCCGTTGTCCGTAAAAACATCCGCGTCCGCATTTCCCAGCGCACAACGTTTGCCCACTGATTGATCAGCAAAGGAAGATCGCGATAAGATTCGACCCATTTAGAGAACATCTCGCCCACAATTGTTTCAGACGTTGGACGCACAATCAGCGGTTCTTCCAAAGGACCTGCCGGAACGAGTCTCCCGTCTTTATTAACTTCCAATCGGTGATGCGTGACGACAGCGCATTCTTTCGCAAAACCTTCCACATGAGCTGCTTCCTTTTCCAAAAAGCTTAAAGGAATAAAAAGAGGGAAATAGGCATTTTGATGTCCCGTATCTTTAAACATCTTATCGAGGATTTGTTGCACGTTTTCCCAGATCGCATAGCCCCACGGCTTAATGACCATACAGCCGCGCACAGGAGAGTGATCAGCCAGATCGGCTGCCTTAATAACCTCTTGATACCACTCTGAATAATTCTCTTGCCTCGTTGGTACAATCGCCGTCTTTTCCTTACCCGACATATATTCCTTCTGTTTTTACTTTTGCGCATTTTAAGCTGGCTTCATTTAAATGTGTAGCCAAAAGCTTGCGCAAGCGCTCTTTAGCACCCTCCATTTCCCCTCGCGTCGCATTTTTTCCCAAAAGTGGGTGGGTAAATACCCCCATTGCAGCTATCACTTCAGTCCCCGGCAATAAAATGGCACTTAAATATTCTTGCGACGGCATGACAAGCGAGATTGTCCCCTGGTGTAAAAAGCCCCCTCTCGTTTTTCTCTGAGCCGCCCCTGCAATTTTGCGCCCCTGCCACATCACGTCATATTTGGTCGGCTTTGCCATACAAAAATATTTACAATGCATATCTTTCGATAAAGCATCCTCTGGAATGAGTGACAATTCCTCTTTTTTCTCAAAAAATTGCTCCACAGCGCCTAATACCGCCCCGTTAACAAACGCATAATTATCTAATGTATTCATTGAAAATTCAGCACAATGTGATGGAACAAGGACAGAAAAAGCCATATCCCAAAGGTGAAAGACGATTCCGCCGCCCGTTGATCTCCGAGCGAGGACAAGAGACCTCTCTTCTGCAACTCCCAAGTCGAGCAAAGATTCGGGCTTTACAAAATAGCCATAGGTTGCACTATCCCCTTCCCATTCATAAAAATGGATCAAAGGAGTTTGCCTCTCTCCAATGTTGTCTAAAAGGTCGCTATCAATCTGCATATTAACAACCGCCGATCGCACTCCAGTATCTAATATTTCCCACATTAATGATACCACTCTCTATTTTCAATTTGGATCAGCGCTGTGACAATGCATTGCTTAGTATAAATCGTGCGCGTCACTCGCTGTTTGGACAAAAGCCCAATTAACCCCTCCGCGCTTCCCAGCTTAGAATTATGAGTAATGCCCGATGCTTGCGCGGCTTGGCCTAAATCCATTTTCTTTTCTAAAATCAGCTTCAGCATAACAGGTGGCACTTCAAACCCGGAAGAGAGCCCGATCGCAAATCGCCTCCCATCGTAAATCGCACAAATCGAAGACTCTAAATATCCCATGCCTGTCCCAATCGCTTCAAAGATCCCACTCTCTATGCCAACTCCATATTTACACCCACTGCATGCTAAAAACGAGCGCTCCGCCCTATTTTTCGCCCCATGAATCATCTCTTGCAATGAAAGCGGCTGATCCACAACGCCCGAATCCACATCATAGCTGTGTACTTGGCCCTCAGCTAATAGAGGATAATCGAGAATGGTTTCTTTTAAAGCGGCTATCTTAGCTGCATTTGTCGTTCCAATCGCAAGTAACAGCATCAATTCTCCTCATTCAAAAGCATCGCCATCTCTTGCGCATAATAAGAGATAATCCAATTTGCCCCCGCGCGCCGCATCCCCGTAAAGATCTCCCTTAAAACAGCCCTCTCATCGATGATATTTGCAGCAGCTGCCAATTTCAGCATCGCATACTCCCCCGACGTATGATACACAGCAATGGGATGTAGCGTCTCATCCCGCAATAGTTTCACAATATCCAAATAGGGTAAGCTCGGTTTGACCATGAGGTAGTCTGCCCCCTCTTCAATATCCAAAAGAGCCTCTCTAAGAGCTTCTCTACTTTGCCCAAAACCCAATTGATGCTGTTTTCGATCCCCTGTAAACACATCGCCAGACCCAGCAGCCTCTCGAAAGGGAGAATAAAAACCCGACGCATATTTTACCGCATAGGACATGATCGATACCATCTTGAAGTCACTCCTGTCTAAACCCGCCCGAATGCTTCTCACCATCCCATCCATCATCCCCGAAGGCGCGATAATATCCGCACCCGCTGCCGCATAAGAAACAGCGACCTTTTGCAAAACATCCAAGGTTTCATCATTATGCAATAGCCCCCCTCTCATCACCCCACACTGTCCATGACTCGTATATTCACAGAGACAACAATCTGCAATCACAACCAAATGGGGAAATTCCCGCTTGATAAACGCAATCGCTCGTTGAATGACCCCCTCTTCCTCATACGCAGACATCCCTTCTGGGTCCTTGGCCTCTGGAATCCCAAATAAAAGCACCGAGCTCAAACCCAATCCAGCAATCTTTTCCACCTCTTGACAAAAAGACGCAAATCCATGCTGAAAAACTCCCGGCATCGAGGAAATCGCCCGCTTGTCAAATAATTTTTCGCTTATAAATAGCGGAGTAATGAAATTCTTTTTCGAAAGCTGCGTCTCTTCTGCCAACCGGCGAATCGCAGGCGTTTGTCGATACCTCTGCAGGCGCACTTGCGGAAATGACATACGGGGAGCTCCTGTTTAAGTATGAGAGGTCCTAAGAATGCCATTTTTTGCTAAAAGAACCAAGAAATGATTGATCGCCTCCTATGCATTTCTGCACCGCTCAGAAAATTCCTTACTTTTATTTTTATTAATTGCTAAATTTTATTTCAACAGGCTACCTTGTATAAAAAAAATTTGGGGTTTTACATGAAATTTCATTCTTCATTAACATACATCCTTGGATCGGCTCTTTTTATCTCGCATATAGCCTTAGATATACAACTTGAGGCGACATCTTATGAGCAATGCACCACTGCATATACAACAGAGAAAGAGATTCTGGCATATCTAGAACAAGCAGAGGACAATATCCGAAACGCGATTGAACGGATTTTAAGCATTTCTCCGGAGAAACAAACTATTGAAAACACACTCCACCCATTGCAAAAACTACTGACAGAGACCTCTTCTACTTTAATGACATTGAAGCACCTTGGACAAACAGAATCCCCCTTACAACCGATAACATCTCAAAGTTTTCTCTATTTGCTAAATCTTTCAATAAAAACGTTTCAAATTCCAGAACTTCGTCATGCACTTGTAAACAATCAATTAATCGATTCAACTCCATACTCTATACCTCGTTCAGAAGATCAAGTCTTAGCCTGTTTCTTAGAAAAAAGTCAGGATTCTTATATACCCAACTCGGTCAGCAACTTGGAATTTGGACCGCGCCAAAGCCCCGGGGATCGTCGATCTTAACTCGCCCCATATTGTTAATATGGGGCGACTTAAGATCGATGATCCCCGGGAGCTTTCGCGCAGGTCCAAATCCAAGTTCATGACCGAGTTGGGTATAGCTTGACAAAGTCACATTAGACAAAAAGTTTTGGTCTAATGTGACTTTGTCAAGATAGTTCCTCGAGTCTGTCACACCCCAATTTTAATGCTTTAAATAAAAACGATAATGTGCAATAATTACACTTATATAAATTACAATAAAACGGATTAACATGACAATTACACCGATCAAAAACAGTTATTACTGCCACCGCTGCCTAACCCCCTCAGAAAACCAGCTCATTAAATTTTTAAAACAACCCAGCAAGCCCCTCCGTCCCAACTTTCCCAGACTCTATTCAAAAATAGTCCATTCAAAAATAGTCCATGCAAACACACCTCATTTATCGACAAGACTTTTGAGTTTAGAGTCCGCGAACAGGAAGCCCATAGGCGAGCGTTGCTCCAGCATCTGGAAAAAAATCCAAAAGAATCTGACTCAATTTTTAACGACGACGCTCCCTCCTCGCTATGGGCATCAGCTCAATTTTTGTGAATCACTCGGCAACGCAGCCCTCTATCTCTTTGCGTCCAGTGTCGGCACATTTTCCATTAAAGATAAAAACCTCATTAGCCGCATTTCTGCAATTGCCCTCATTATCATCTCCCTTCCGCTGACGATCCTTGGAACGATTATAAAAGCCGTTGGAACAGCTTGGCCTCACAAAAATGTCTTAGCTACCGATGCGATAATTAAAGAAACCGCGCCGCTAAAACTGCGTCAATGTTATGACCTTGCGGAAGCCATGAAAAAAGTATTTATGGAAAATAACCTCACTCGCACCAAAAACGGCGAAATACAGCCCGCATTCGTCATGGTTAGTGGCACTGCCTTAGGCGCTATTCGGCACGGTGGAATCATCCCGTGGGATGATGATTGCGATTTTGCAATTTTAAAACCCGATGTCGCTCGATTTTTAGAACTAAGGGATGCCCTCTTGCGAGAAGGGATCCAAATTCGGGATATGCAATACGATAGCACATTCAAACTTCGGTTCACTAATGAAAAGCTTCAAGAAAAATACGGAACCGTTTCGGATGCCGAAATTGGAGAAAACGACCTTTTTATTTTCGATAAAATGTCCGATGGATGCTATACTTACGCAAGTCCACTTTCTAGATCCCGCTGGCCAACCGAATACTTTACCCCGGAAGACATGGAAAGGGGCTTTGAAATGAAACCCTTTGGGCCTCCTGAAAAAGGGCTCTCACTTCCTCTTTTAAAAAGACCCGATGACTATTTAGCCCGTTATTATGGAGACAATTGGAGAGATTTTGGCATCGAAACACACGGCCACCTGTCCTTTAATTACAGATGCGGATCGATTCAAATCCCTTTCTTCAAACTAGGGGCTCATTATTTTAAAATTGAGAAATGGAAAGGCATTCCAGCCGCTTGGGCATAAATTATAAATAAAAAAGGGAATTGTATGACAACCAGAATACATACACACAATTACAGTCCACATCCAGCAAAACCATGGCCATCAAAATTAAGTAACTCCGACAAAGAACTCCTTAAATTTTTAAATCTAAAGCCTTCTTTTCAACGCCCAAGGAGCTGCTGTTTTTTTAAACAACCTTATTTTCAAACAAAAGCAACAGCACCTACAGATTTTCAAAAAGCCAAGAAAACTCAACCAAAAGAAACAGCACCTACAGACAAAAAAACGATAAACACTTGGGCAAAGTTCGGATGGACTGGAAATTCAACGCCTCATCGCGATTTCTCTTCCCTTTTTAAGCATCCAGACTGTGTTGAATTTCTTCGCAAATCGGGTCTTTTGTATACGATCCGGGGATATCAACACACTCTTGACACATCAAACGGATCTCTTGATCCTAAAATGCTTAACATGAAAGAGGGGATCCGACTAGATACTGATGGACATCCCCTTCTTCTTGTTAATGGCGATTGGATGCGTTGGGAAAACCTAAAGCACAGTGTTGAATACGATCCGAAAAAAAAAATAATTGTCTCGAAAAACCAACCTAGCGAGGAATGGAATTATTTCTCTCCTAATGGGCTCTGCCAAAGAGGTCGGTACAACGACCTTTACCCAATCTACCCCTTATCGCAAAATGACCAAGCAACACTTAAAGCTCATGGAGAAAAATTCTTTCGGGGCAATGTCCCGCAAGAGCTACAAGATCAGAAAAAATGGCATTACATGCAAGTATTTACAAGTCATAATAGCCTGATTGCGAAACTATCGCACGTGGGGTTAAGACTCATTAACAAAGAAGGAGAGGTTCATTCTTTTGGATTCGAAACTCTTGAAACAGACACTCCTTTCCTCCAGCAATATACAGTGGGCTCTTATAATGCAGGGATCACATCACTCGACTATGATGAATTTAAACCCTTTAAATCCAGAAGAGTCACTACCATCCCACTTACAGATGAGCAGTATAATCAGGCTATGGAACGCGTGACAACACACTCTAAAAAAACACTTCGTTTCAATCGCATGCACCAAAACTGCGCGGTCTATGTAACTGATATCATGAACGTGGCAGGACATCCGGTTAAAATTGATTGTACCCTTCCCGAACTCATCCTTGACCTTGGGCCTCGATTCCAAACCATCAGAAAAGTTAAAAATGCCATAAAATGCTTTTTTCAACGCATTCTTTCACCGTGCGTAATAAAACTGATCACGGCAGTCCGTAATAGTGTCATTGCAATAGCAAAACGGATCTCTTCCTTTTTTACAAATCTTTTGGCCCTCTATTTTGGAGCTGGAAAAGGGAGCAAACCAGATGCTGAAATTAAAGAGCGTAACCTCAATAATAACGATGGATTGCATTACTTTAATCGATTAATCGAAACGTGGGGCGATACTCTTAAGAACGAACCCGCAATGATATACTCTCCTGCAAGACTCGTTAACTGGCAGCTTGATCAGGCATCGACCTATACGCATAAATACGATGGCTCACCCCGATTCACCATCGTTCCAGGGGGATGATCCATGGTATTGCAAGCGCTCATACAGCTAGTACCCTAGATGGATTGAAAAGTCTTCTCCGACAGAGTACTTCCAGCAGCTTCTTCTAGAGTCTAAAAGTTCTTGAACAAACTCTACCTGGCCTTTGTTCATTCTAGCAATCATTCGAAATCCAGATGGCACTTCAATGCGCATATTTCCTTCTAAAATGACATTCTCGGCAATAAACTCACTTGTCCCCTGAAGGATGATTTCACAAGACTCTAGGCGCGCAATCTCATTTTTCCAAAAAAGGTTACACACATCGTGATTAACCCCTTTATTACGCACTATCACATTCTTTAAGATACAACGCCCTACTCTCTCTGAGTAAATCAACACACCCGCTTCATCGCAATGACCCATGATATTTTCAGCTTGAATCCGTAAACTCCCTTCTACTCCAAGCTTTTCAACGTCAATTTCTGAGATGTTGAGCTGGCATTCACTTCCTTCTTTAATGCGACCGCCACGCAGCTTTTGCGCAATCACTCCATAAAGAGGACCGAGCGCGGGGTGGTACGTGAAATGAAAGCTAGGGCCTTTCTCCGATTCAAAAAAAGGCGGCATTGAAAAGTGGCAATACTTAGATAAGAGCTCATGCGCATTGTGTAAAAAATCTAAGTAACACCCTTCCGGAGTCTCTAAAAGGGAAGATCCTAATTGGAATTCCCTTTTTGTCGTTGAAATCGTCTTACGCCGTTCATTATAGGTCAAAAATGCCGGAGCACTCTTCCCTACAAAATAATCTGCAATATTTTGCATCGTAGACTCGAGGCGCGCAATCGCTCTCTCTTGCATTTCCCCTTTCTCATCTTGATAAGAGGTCTTCTTAACGTTGACGATGAGTCCCGGGATCGGATGATCTTCGATGACGCGTAAGACATTTTCAATGTCTGCAAAAAGGATATTTGTATTGGATGGAAATAGGGAATAAGAGCTCTCTTGCTCTACGGGCACATCCTCAATTCCACATTCTGCAAAATCGCAGTACTCAATATTTGTTAGACAATACCCTTTTCTTTTTTCAATGAGGACGTTGACCCCTTCTGCTGATTTCACCTGTCTAGGACAAGAGGCAAATCCAAATACTTTATTTTGACTACACCCGATCCCCGTCAATGCCAATAATCCATGATCACACCCAGCAATGGGATTATTGATCTGACGTACTAACAATTTCTTTCTATTTAAACGTGTCAACCAATCAAAAACGCCCTGATCTTTGGCCATCTTCCACATCACTCCATGCCCTCCCGGTTTTAAGAGAAGTTTACATGGAGCTAGGATGCACCAATTTCCAGATGTATCCATCACAGGCACTCCAGACTGACTAAAAAAAGCAAAGCTCGATGAGCTCCGATTAAACCAATTGAGCTCTTGGCAAACGGATAGGATCTGCGAGTGGTTATCTTTTTCCTGGGATGTCATCATTGCCACAGGAACTGTGACCTGGCGAGAAAACAACTTATAATGGAGATATTCGCGCGCTTGCAAATCGATGATCAACCCTTCCAATAGGGTTTTTCCAAAAAACGGCAACTTCGCAGCGGGGAGAGCGACTTTTGTGATCGGATCACATAAGCGCAATCGATCTGCAGCGCCTCCAATGGGGTAAATTTCAGCCATTAACGGCAAAGAGAGAATTCCCTCCAGAACGGATTTCCTAACCTCTTCCGTCTCCTGCGTAAGGTCTAACCCTTGAGGTCTGTGATAAAGATGGGGTTCTTGGAAGATGTCTGCTTTTAAAAGAAAGCGCAACATGATCGACTGATAACCGACGATTCCACCGACTTCGCTGTAAAAGCGCTCTACTGGTAAGAGCTGTGCAATTAAAGAGCGCAATCCCTCTTCCAAGGTCAATGCATCAAAGCCCTCAGTCACGCGCTCTGCCTGTTCGATTGCAACTAAAGACTTCATTACAAGGGAGCCTTCTGAAGAAAGACCTGCGATGCATGTGTTTAAAAAACTTCTACGGCTTAAAAAGGTGGAAACAACAGGATCTTGATCGAGAACAGCTAACCTCCCTTGAGCTGCTGTGCATTGTTTTAATTGAAGCGTTAGGCTCTCTAGCCTAGCAAATGTTAAGACATCCGTTTCAATAGTCAGTTGAGGCATAATCGTAAATTCCTGTTCTTAAGCTGAAAGCATGCTCCGAGAATCCATTTTGGTTCAACTTAAAAAACAACGCCACCTCAGCTCGACTTTGTAACTTTTTCTGAGCTCATCTCGCCTGATAAGGCTCTATCTGCGAGAGGGGCCAGAAAAAGTTGCAAAGTCTAGCTCAGCTCTTTTTTAGGTTTTTTTAAAAAAAACACAAACAACCTATAATAAATAACTTAAAGACTAATCTCTCTTAAAAAATAAAATTCTCTCCGATTTTTTTTGACTATAAATTCACTAGACAGCTACAACATATCTTTCGAGGAGAACAGGCACCGCCTCTCGAACTGTCTATCTCAAACGTATGGATAGGCTTGAACAAAGCACTTTTAAAGGAGATTAGCCAATGACAAAAGAAGTAAAAGAAAAACAATCCAAGTTCATGCAACCCATGAAAGTTAGCGAAGATTTAACTGCAGTCGTTGGAAAAGGCCCTCTACCTCGCACAGAAGTAACAAAGAAATTGTGGGCTTACATTAAAACCAACAAGTGCCAAGACACAAAAAACAAAAGAAATATCAATCCTGATGAAAAACTTGCAAAAGTTTTCGGTGGCAAAAAAGCAATTAATATGTTTGAAATGACAAAACTTGTCAGCAAGCATCTTTCTTAAATCTCTGATTTATCGACAGAATGCAGCTTTTTAAGCTGCATTCTGCCATTGTATTGCCTATGTCTATACCCTCTCCTATCTCCGTTGTCTTACTAGCTGGTGGCCATGGCACCCGCATGAGAGCCTCCACCCCAAAGCAATTCCTGAAACTCAAAAAAAAGATTATCGCCCTCCACAGCTTCGAGCTCTTTGCAAGCATCCCCCAAATTACCGAAATCATCGTCGTTGCCGATCCGGCCTATCACTCCCTTTTTCCTAAAACCACTCGATTTGCACACCCTGGAAAAAGACGTCAAGACTCTGTTTATAACGGACTGAACCAGGTCTCCAAAAGCTGCCAGCTCGTCTGCATCCACGATAGCGCAAGACCTCTCCTTTCCAAAGAAAAACTTGAAGAAGTTCTTAAAGAGGGCCTTCTCTATAAAGCCGCAGCACTTGCAGTCCCTGTAAAAAACACGATTAAAGAAAGTGATCCAGACCATTTTATTAAACGCACCCTCGACAGATCTGTCCTATGGGAGATGCACACCCCACAAGTGGCAACGCCTGAACTCTTATACAAAGGATTTGAAATTGCAAGAAAGAATAACCTTGAGGTTACAGACGATACCTCTTTAGTAGAATTAACCGGCCACAGAGTAAAACTCGTGACAGATTCTTACAAAAACATTAAAATTACAACCCCTGAAGATCTTGTTTTAGCTGAACTGTATTTGTCAACCACCCCTCCCTAAAGGGAGGAATTTGAAAGGAAATGAACCAAGCTCGAAGCTGACCAACCTTAGGGGTTGTAAAGAAATAAATTTTACAGTTGTATAGGAGAAAAACGGTTCAGACTTGAGAAGTTTTCCGCTGCACGGGTTTTTTCTACCCCTGCAAGGAAAACTCCTCAATAGATGAATCGTTTTTTTCTATACAACTGTAAAATTTATTTTCTTGCGACCCCTAAAGGCCAGGGCTTCCGTGCCGTTAAAAAGATGAAATATAAAATGCTTATTTCCTATGATGGAACCCACTATGGAGGCTGGCAAGTCCAAAAGAACGCCCTTTCCGTCCAAGAGAGGATCCAGACATCCCTCTCTTCCCTATTGCGCACTCCAACAGATCTCATAGCGTCCGGCAGAACAGATGCTGGCGTTCATGCTAAAGCTCAAGTCGCCCACTTCACCCATGAAGAACCTCTGGATCTATACAAATTCTCTTTTGCCTTAAACGGAAAACTTCCACCAGACATCCGAATCGTTTCCATCGAGCCCACATCGGATACCTTTCATTCCCGCTTCAGCGCCACTCGAAAAATCTATCATTATTATTTGGATGTAGGCGCCATCCTCAACCCTTTTAAAAAACTCTACTCCTACCATATCCCTTATCCTCTCGATATCGACCTTCTTAAAAAAACCGCCACTTATTTCATCGGCACCTATGACTTCACCTCCTTTTCTAATGAAGCTCACAAAGGATCTGCAGCCCACGATCCCGTCCGAACCATTTATCGATTAGATATCATCCAAACAAAAAACGAATTATGTCTTGCATTTGAAGGGAATGGATTTTTATACAAGATGGTCCGAAATATCGTTGGCACCCTGCTCGACATCAACGCAAAAAAAATTCCCCTTGAAACACTCCCCGATATTTTTGCAGCTAAAGACAGGCGTCTAGCTGGAAGAGCAGCCCCGCCACATGGCCTATTTTTAATCGAAGTGAAATACTAGAGAAAATCATGGCCTCTCTTATAGCAGCTCATCAAAACCAAGTCGTTTCCTTCTGGGATAACCACCAATCTGTGATCATAAGACTTAAAAATGATTACGAAGAGCCTCATCAAGTGGTCGGCAGCACGGAGTTGAGCTTCTTCCATTTTACAGCCAGTTTTGAGGCATTTGTGATATTCCTCAATGATCCATCGCTGCGTGTAAATCGTCACGATTTCAAGGGCACTTTCCTTGGAAGTGATTGCCGAAAGAGTA
>CAMAVL010000003.1 GCA_945861735.1 Chlamydia trachomatis | reverse complement strand
TCCTATAATGCAAGGCCCTTGAATCAGAACTCCAGGCTCAATAACTGTCCCAGCTCCAATAGAAATCTGTTCTGGGTTAACTAAATAGACGCCCTCTAGAACATCAACTTCAATCACACCTAAAACACTGGATTTTAAGTACTTATTTAAATTTCTCAACGCATCAAAAATATCTTTCTCCTCACCAAAAAGAGTCTTATGGGCAAAAGAATCCAAAGAAAAAAACTCTTGGGCTGCTAAAAAATTTGTCATATTTTCCTTGACCGAAGTTCATATCTTTTCATTTTATAGAATTTGCCACTTATTTAGAGAGAAATTTTTCTAACCCACTCTTTAAATGACTATAGGTATATATATAATAATCTTCGTATTCTTAAGCTGTGGAGATGTTGATAACTTAACTTTTTCGATAGAGAAATAGGGCTGTTCATGAGTTGTCTGTAGACTGATCATAAGATAGGGGTTTTGAACGATCTACAAATCATGAACAAGTCAACGTTGTGCATATCAACAGACTTTTCCACATATTTTTTTCATAACGATATATTTCGACTTTGCTATTTTCCACCTTCTTTTCTAATATACAGCAGTCCATTAATTTAGGAATCTCGATGAAGCAGCCAACTTTTATCTCTTTAATTCTTTATATGCAAGATGAAGGAGGGCACGACTTTGTGTATAATTGCTCCCTGCAAAAAATGATTTCCCGTTGTCTGGTTAATTATCAGGCCTTTGCTTCTAAATCAACAACTTTATGTAATTTGCCAACTAATTGGAGTAAAATCTTTCGGGGTAGGAAGTGGAGGGTTTTTGATTTTTTAAAATTATTTTTAAAAAAAAGAAATAAAACAGAGCGACGTTGTTTTTTTCTTGAGAAATTTTTTCTTTTAGATCTTTGCCCACTTACTGTAGCTATTTTTCTTTTCTTTAGAAAAGGGGATTCTCTAAGTTTACTTTTTCGATATGAAAAAAATCAAAGAAGGGGAATTTTGTATTTATTTTTAATTTTTCTTCTTAAGATTAGACTAGGAAAGAATCTCGTTCTTCTGACAGATAGCGAACTCATTGCGCAATCTTATGTACCCTATCTTAACTTAATTGTAATGCCAATCCCTCATGTAGAAGATATGATTTTCTCTCGTCCTACACATGAAAAAGTAATTTTGTGGTGGCCAGGGGGGCCTCGTTTATCTAAGGGATTACAAGATATTCAAAAACTAGCAAAAGAATCCATGCCACCACATGTAGAATTGGTTGTGGCACGATCTTCTTTATTGCAAAATGAAAGTTACTCGTTAAATGTGCGCCCCGTTTCGGATATTTTAAGTCGCAAGGAATACCAGCAGCTCATGGAAGATGCTAATATTGTTCTTTTGCCCTACGACCCTATTATCTACAGCAAGGGAACTTCGGGTATTCTTGTGGAAGCGATTATTGCAGGAAAGATGCCATTCGTTAAAGAGGGAAGCTGGTTGAGTTATGAATTACGTCGGTTTTCTTTAGAAAAGCTCATCATTGATTGGTCAAAGGCTGATTTAGTGAAAACAATTCTGGAACTTTATCAAGATCCAGAATTGCATAATCGGTTAGAAAAAATGAGATTTGCTTATACCGAATTTCATTCTCTTAAAACATATCAAGATAAATTAAACATGGTTTTAAAACTAACTCAATAATTAGCAAATTGATTTAAGCGAATAATTTTGTAAGCGGAAATGAGTTCTTTGATCCCATCATCAATGCTTTTTTCTTGTTTCCAGCCCAATGCTTCTAGCTTTTTATTGCTGACAATATAGTCTCGTTTATCTGGATCTTCTCCGATAGCTGCGCTATGAATGTAGAGGTCTGGAATATAGTGCTTGATTTTTTCGCAAAGCTCTCGTTTGCTTAAGTTTGCATCAGAGAGGCCGACATTATAGGCTTGTCCTTTCATTTTTTCAAAATGACGAATTCCAAAGAGAAAAGCATTAGCGACATCTTTTATGTGGATGTAATTGCGTTTAAAATGTTCTTCAAAAAGAACAACAGAACGATCGTGTGAGGCCCTGTAGGTAAAGTCATTGACGAGTAGATCTAAACGCATGCGGGGAGAGACTCCAAAGACAGTGGCTAAACGAAAACACACAGCATGCCCTGTTTTTAAAAAGTCGGACTCGATTTCTACTTTGAGTTTTCCGTAGAGAGAAAGAGGATTTAAAGGGCTCTCTTCCGTGCACACATCTTGTTTTTGGCTAATTCCATACCCGCTATTCGTATTAGGAAAGAGGATTTTTTGATGAGGTTTTGCATATTTCATAATAAATTTAGCAGCGTCATAGTTCACAAGTCTTGCTAAAGAAGGAAGTAACTTACAGGCCGGTGCTCCAACGATAGCAGCTAGAGGGATAATGATATCTGCTGTAGGAATCAGGGATTCCATGAGAGTTTCATCAGAGGCATCACCCTTAATAAAATGGAAGTCGGGATTACTAAAACAATCAAGTAAAGTGACTTGTTTATACATTAAATTATCAAGGACTGTGACTTTAAATCCCTCTTTTAAAAGAAGGGGGGTGAGAATTGAACCGATATAGCCAGCTCCACCTGTAATTAGAATATGTTCTTTCATTTTTAAACCTTTAAAATATGTTGGGCTGCTTCAAAAGACTCTGGTGTTCCAATGTCGATAAATGTTCCTGAACAGGGATGACTAAAAACTTTTTTGTTCAATAGGAGAGGTAATGCATCTTTCTCAAATGAAAAAGTAGGACCTAAATCTAAACCATTAAAAAGAGTGCGCTCCATGAGATAAACGCCTGCATTAATCCAACCGGGGTGAATATCTTCCGATTTTTCCTGAAAGCCCTGTATTTTTTGAGAGGGAAAATCGATATTTAATTGTCCATAACGACTGGCATTTTCAACATGGGTTGAGACAATTGTTAAATCGGCTTGATTTTCAAGATGGGATTGTAACAGAGATTCGAAAGAAAAATCTAAAAAAGAATCGCCATTTAAAACAAGAATTGGGGAAGAGGTTGTTTTTTGCATTGCATAAGCAATAGCGCCCCCGGTTCCTAGTAACGTTTCTTCAATAGAATATTCAATACGGAAAGAGGGGGGATTTTTTTGGTAATGATCTATAATTTGGGATGCTTTGTAACTTATGGCCAAGACAACCTTAGATACAAAGTTTAGGCGATTCAAAAGGATATCTAAAAAAGGAACACCTTGGATGGGCGCTAGCGGTTTAGGTTTATCGGGGACGCTTGACCTTAGACGCGTTCCAAGTCCTCCCGCTAAGATAATGCATTCAATCACGACGAATCCTTCATGTAAACGATCGTGGATCCTTCGTTTTCAAAGCGGAACTTCACTTCTGGAAGATTTTTTAAGACCTCTCGGACATTTGCTTGAAAATGGAGAGGAACAAATAAGGCTAAGAATCCCCCACTACCAGCTCCACATAATTTTCCACCATAAGCTCCGGCAGCTTTTGCAGCTTTATATGCCTGATCGATAATCGGAGAGGTGATTTTTGAAGAAAGTTGTTTTTTTAGCTCCCAGCTCTCATGTAGAAGTGTTCCGACCTTCTGAAGCATGCATTCATAGTCGGATTCATTCGTTAAAATCTCTTCAGCTTCATAGACCATTTCTTTCATGATGGATAAATATTCATCATTTGTTTTTTCTTGGGTTCTTTTGATTTGCTCTTCTAGAATTTCATTGGCAAATCGCGTTAATCCCGTATAAAAAATCATTAAGTGTTGCTCTAAATAATCTGTTTTCATCCGAGAGAGGATAACAGGTCTTACTTGGATATGAAGAGGTTTGAATTCAATAACATTCAAGCCGCCATAAGCTGTATGGAATTGATCTTGAGAGCCTACATGTTCTTGAAGACGCTGTTGTTCGATTAGGCAGGCTTGAGAAGCTAGGGTCTGTTTAGAAACTTTTCTCCCTAGAAGGGCATAGAGAGCATTTAAAAAGCCCACAGTAAACGAGGAGGAAGAACCTAAACCTGTTTTAGCTGGGAGATCAGAGAAAATGTGGATATCGAGATTGCTTGAGATGCCCATATACCTTAAGCATTCTCTCGCGCTTGGATGTTGGATTTCATCTATTGTTTTAACAAGTTCAGTACGAGAGTACGCTACACGGATTTTATGGTCGAAGAAAGCATCGAATGTATTGACGCTAACATAGGTATACTTATTGATTGTTGTTCCAAGAACAGCTCCCCCGTGGCGTTCATAATAATTGAGGTAATCTGTGCCTCCACCAAAAAAACTAATGCGGATGGGTGTTCTTGAAATGACGATTCTTTGCGAAGAAAGTTCGTGTAAGGGATGAAAAGGGGTGATTTCTTCTTTTACAGTAAGTAGCATATCCAAGGATGGTAACAAAAAAGAGTTTTTGCGGAAAAGTATTTTTTCACTTAACCTAGATGTAATTGAAAATCTATAGAGAGGATAAAAATGGAATGTCGTGTGTGTAGTGGGCAAGATTTTAATGTGGCTATAGACTTGAAAGAACAACCATGGGGTAACCATTTTTTACAAAAAGAAGAAATTGGAAAAGAGCCTTTTTATCCTCTGAGAGTTGTCTATTGTCAGCGTTGCCAAACAGCTCAACTCGATTATACGGTCAAAAAAGAGGTGATGTTTGCAGACCATACTTATCTTTCAGGCGTTACCAAGTCTCTCTATACTCATTTTGAAACGATTGCAAAAGAGGTGGATCAGCGATTTTTTGCACAACAACCCATAAAAAGGGTATTGGATATCGGCTCAAATGATGGAACGCAGTTAAAATGCTATCAAGCTCTTGGCTATGACGTTTTAGGTGTGGAGTCTTCTAAGAGAATAGCCCAGATAGCAAACGAACAAAACATTCCGACGGAGCATGCTTTTTTCAATTTAGAAACAGCTAAATCAATAGGTTCAAAATTTGACGTCATTAATGCATCAGGCGTATTTTTTCATTTAGAAGAATTGCATTCGGTTACACAAGGGATTCAGTTCCTTCTCAAGGAAGATGGGGTCTTTGTTGTTCAATTCCTTTACATGAAAAGCATTATGGAAAATACTGCTTTTGATCAGATTTATCATGAACATTTGTTGTATTATACCCTTAAGACAATCGATCGGCTCCTCAATCGACATGGACTTGCATTATTTGACGCCTATCTCTCCCCAATTCATGGCGGATCAATCATTGGCTTTGTATCTCATCAGGGAAAACGGCTGCCGACAGAGCGATTACTGAAAATGAAGGCGGATGAGGAACGATCTGGATGTAATACATTTGCTGCATATGTGGAATTTGCAAAGCAAATTGAGCTCTTAAAAGAAAAAAATCTTCATTTCTTATCGACTAAGAAAAAAGAGGGAAAAAAGATTTATGGGTTGGGAGCTCCTGTTAAAGGAAATACCCTCCTAAACTATTTTGGTATCGGAAAAGACACATTGGATTTTCTCATTGAAAAAAACGAATTGCGACGAGGCCTGTATAGTCCAGGCAAACACATCCCTATTTTAATTGAAAAAGAGCTTAGCTCACCCCCTGATGTATATTATGTCTTAGCTTGGAATTTTAAGACGGAAATCTTGAAAAATAACCAAGCCCTGATTGAGAAAGGGGTAGAGTTTTATTTTCCAGTCAACCCATCTTAAACTTTAAAGGTGTTGTATGAAGATTTTAATCACAGGAGCCAGTGGCTTTTTAGGAAGGGCATTAACAAAGTCTCTTCAAGAACAAGGTCACATTATAACGGGGGTAAACTCCAAGAATTGCGATTTGACAAGAGATTGTTCTTTAGAACAGTTCAATCAGGATCAATTTGATCAAATCTATCATCTTGCAGCATGGACTCAAGCGGGAGATTTTTGTCTATACCATCCAGGAGAGCAATGGCTTGTTAATCAGAAAATAAATACCAACGTGCTCAGTTGGTGGCAGCATTCTCAGCCACAAGCTAAACTCATTGCAATGGGAACGAGCTGTGCTTACGATCCCCAATATCTTCTCTCAGAAGAGAACTATCTCAAGGGAGAGCCCATTGAGTCTTTTATTGGATACGGGATGACAAAACGGATGCTCCTGTACGGATTGATGTCTCTTTCCCGTCAGTTTAAAATGGAGTACCTCTATCTGATCCCCTCTACCCTCTATGGTCCTTATTACCATACAGATGGCAGACAACTGCATTTTATTTTCGATCTCATTCGAAAAATTTTAAGAGGGACCTATTATGGAGAGCCTGTTGTTTTATGGGGAGATGGAGAGCAGAAACGGGAATTAATCCACGTGCAAGATTTTATTCACATCATGACAAAACTTGTTAAAACAGAAAAAAATGCCGTAATTAATATTGGAGAAGGACAGGAGCATTCGATCAAAGAGTTTGCCCAAATGATTTGTTCTCATGTGGGGTATTCATTTGATCAGATCCTCTTTGATCAAAGCAAATACGTTGGAGCGCGTTCCAAAGTTCTCTCCACCCAAAAAGTTAAATCCCTCTTACCGGAATTTCAGCTTCGCGATCTAGAAAAGGGTCTTTCAGAAACAATCGAATGGTTTAAAGAATGTCACTTCAAAGCAATGTTATCATCATCGGGGCTGGAATCGTAGGATTGGCAACGGCCTATCAGCTTTCAAAAAAAAGACCTGATTGGAAGATTGTCATTCTAGAAAAAGAGAGTCAGGTAGCAGCCCATCAAACAGGACACAACAGCGGTGTTGTCCATTCGGGTGTATACTATAAACCAGGCTCCTTAAAAGCGAAAAATTGTATCGATGGAAAAAAAGAACTTCTTTCTTTCTGTGAGGAACATCAAATTCCGGTTCAAAAGCTTGGGAAAGTGATTGTTGCGACTAAGCCCCAAGAGCTGGAGGCTTTACAAGAGATTGAAAGGCGTGGAATTGCCAATCAAATTCCAGGACTAGAGATGATTGGGCCAGAACGTCTCAAAGAGATCGAGCCGCACGTAAAAGCGATTAAAGCGCTTTGGATCCCCGATTCGTATATTATTCATTATCCAGCAGTTGCAAAAACGCTGGCAGATCTTTTAATGAAGTCGGGGGTAACGCTCCTCCTTGGAACTGAGGTGAAAGGAATCCAAACAAGCCTAAGTGGAACCACTGTAGAAACGACGCAAGGCGTTTTTCACTCGCAATACCTCATTAACTGCGCAGGACTTCATTCGGATCGAATCGCTCGAAAAGCTCTTTCTGTCGAAGAAATGACCCATCAAATTTTGCCATTCCGAGGGGAGTATTATCAGCTTGTAGAAGAAAAACGCCGTCTCGTTAAGGGATTGATTTATCCGGTTCCCGATCCTAAATTTCCCTTTTTAGGAGTGCATTTAACCCGAATGATTAATGGGGGTGTGGAAGCGGGTCCCAATGCAGTCTTAGCTTTAGCGCGAGAGGGTTATAAAAAAGGAGATTTCAGCCCAAAGGACTGCTTAAATTATCTTAGGTACTCAGGTTTTTGGAAAATGGCATTTCGGTATTGGAAAGTCGGTATGTATGAACTTTACCGCTCTTGGAGCAAAACAGCCTTTTTAAATGATTTACAGCAGCTCATTCCTGAAATTGAAGAAAAAGATCTTCTACCAGGCGGCTCGGGTGTTCGCGCTCAAGTTGTGACAAAAGAAGGAAAAATGCTCGATGATTTTGCGATTGTAACAGAGCATCGTTCGGTTCATGTTTTGAATGCGCCATCTCCAGCTGCAACAGCTAGTTTTTCAATTGGTCGTACTATTGCTGAAAAAGTAAGTTCAATTTCCAGAGAAAAAGTTTAAGTTCAAGTTAAGAATAGCGTCTGTTTTTTAGGTTGCTGGAAATACGTTATAATGCGCATTATTTATGATGAAAATAGGAAGGAGTTGATATGCATGTGTTTGTTGCGGGCGGAGCTGGGTATGTGGGATCAAGATTAGTTCCCGAATTACTCAAGCAAGGATATCTAGTGACTGTCTATGATCTTTATCTTTATGGAAGGGATGTATTTGAGCAACATCCGAATCTTAAAGAGGTTCAAGCAGACATCCGCAATCTCGACAAGGCAAAAGAATCGCTTGAGGGATGTGATATTGTGATTCACCTTGCGTGTATTTCTAACGATCCGAGTTTTGAGCTTAATCCAGCTCTTGGAAAATCAATTAATCTAGATTCTTTTGAACCTTTTGTGCAACTTGCGAAAGCATCTGGTATCAAGCGCTTTATTTATGCTTCCTCTTCTTCGGTATATGGGGTAAAGGCAGAGCTCGATGTGACAGAAGAGATGGTTTTAGAGCCGCTTACCGACTATTCCCGTTTTAAAGCAGATTGCGAAGAAATTATCTTAAAGTATCAAGCCCCCGATTTTATCTGTACAGTTCTACGCCCTGCTACTGTATGTGGGTATGCTCCTCGTCAACGGTTAGATCTAGTCGTCAATATCCTGGTTAATTGCGCATATAATAAAGGCGTTATAAAGGTGCTGGGCGGGGATCAAATGAGACCTAATATCCATATTGAAGATATGGTGAGAGCTTATATCCAAGTCCTTCAGGAACCTGCAGAAAAGATTCAGGGAGAAATTTTCAATGTCGGTTATCACAATCATACCGTAATGGATATTGGCTCGATGGTGGCCCAAGTTGTTGGCAGAAAAAAACCGGTAGAACTTCTCGTAGAGCCTACAAACGACAATCGCTCCTATCACGTATCTTCTAAAAAAATTGCTGAAAAGCTAGGGTTTGTGCCTAAATATACAATTGAGAATGCGGTTGAAGATCTGGTCGATGCTTTTGAAAAAGGATTATTGCCTGATTCTTTTGAAAATGAGCGTTATTTTAATATCAAAATGATGAAAGCGGTGAATTTACAATGAGAGCACTGGTCACTGGTGGCGCTGGGTTTATAGGAAGTCATTTAGTCGAGCTTCTTCTAGAAAAAGGATTTGAGGTATTAGCTATTGATAATCTAAAAGGCGGGCACTTAAAAAATTTTTGCTCGTTTCAAGATCATGAAAAGTTCACTTTTATCCAGGCTGATATTCGCAACCGCGCAGTTATTGAACCCTATTTTGCAAATATCGATTGGGTCTTTCATTTAGCAGCGCTTGCCGATATCGTTCCATCTATTGAGCAGCCTCAAGAATACTTTGAAGTGAATGTCGATGGGACATTCAATGTTTTAGAGTGTGCAAAAAGCGCTGGGGTGAAGCGCTTTATCTATTCAGCCTCTTCTTCCTGTTATGGTGTTGCCAAAACGTATCCAACTCCTGAAACGGCGCCAGCATCTCCAGAATATCCATACGCTCTTACGAAATATTTAGGAGAGCAATTGGTAATGCATTGGGGAAAGGTGTATAATTTCCCTGTTGTTTCTTTGCGGCTTTTCAACGTTTATGGCCCAAGGGCGCGTACAACAGGCGCCTATGGCGCTGTTTTTGGCGTTTTTCTTGCTCAAAAGCTCAATCATAAGCCTTATACGGTAGTTGGGGATGGATCCCAAACGCGAGACTTTACGTATGTCACGGATGTTGCCAATGCATTTTATACTGCTGCAGCATCTTCTGTTTCTGGAGAAATCTGCAATGTCGGAAGTTCTGGGCATTATAGTGTCAATAAACTGATCGAACTACTTAATGGACCTGTTGTTTATATTCCTAAACGTCCAGGGGAGCCAGATTGTACCTTTGCCGACGTCTCTAAAATCAATAGACTTTTTAATTGGAAGGCCGCGGTTTCTTTTGAAGAGGGCGTGGATAAGATTCTGGAACATATTGATGAGTTTAGAGATGCTCCTCTTTGGGAGGCGGAAAGCATTGAAAAAGCAACAGCCTCTTGGTTTCGTTATCTTCAACCCAAGGAAACGGTATGTTCAACAAGCGCGTAGATGAATTGCATCGACTCATCGAGTCTTGCTCTTATACAACAGAAGATGAAATGCTTTCTGAAGAAGAAGCCCTATTAGCAGCTCAGGATTATTTGTTGTGCACAAAAGAGAATAAAGGGATTGTTTACGTTATTGGCAACGGAGGTAGCGCCGGGATCGCTTCTCATTTTTGTACCGATCTCCTTAAAACTCTCAGCATTCCTGCAGTCACCCTTTTTGATTCTAATCTGTTGACTTGTATAGGGAATGATTTAGGTTATGAACATGTCTTTAGCAGACAGCTTGAGACACTTTTGAATGAAAAAGACCTTCTTGTTGCAATTAGCAGTTCAGGACAATCCAAAAACATTTTAAATGCAGCTGATATAGCACTTTCCAAAAATGCCACCGTGGTTACCCTAACGGGATTTTTAGAAGACAACCCATTACGACAAAAAGGACAGTTGAATTTCTGGCTTAATGCTTGTGATTACGGTCTTGTAGAAACAGGACATTTTTCCCTTCTTCATACACTAATTGATGCATGGGCGCCTATTCATGCATACTAAAATTAAGACCCTTCAAGAAATTGGTGAGCTTTTAGAAAGGGATCGAAAAGAAGGTCTTACGGTTGTTCAATGTCATGGAGTCTTTGATCTTATCCATCCGGGGCATATCCGCCATATTCAGGAAGCTAAGAGGAAGGGCGATAAATTGGTGATCACGCTCACGCCGGACCGTTTTGTTAACAAGGGGCCTGGTAGACCCTTTTTTAACGAACAGTTGCGAAGTGAAACACTCGCAGCGCTAGCTGCTGTAGACTATGTTGTCCTTAATGATACTCCCGATGCTGTAAGCTGTATTTGCAAAATTCGCCCCAGTATTTATGTGAAGGGGATTGAGTATGCTGATCACGGAGCCGATGTAACGGGCAAGATCTCCGCAGAAACGGAGGCTGTGGAACAGGTTGGCGGGGTCATTCATTATACGGATGATGTCGTATTTAGTTCTTCTTCACTCTTGAATATGCATTTTGACCCAGTTTCTCCAGAAGTCGCATCCTTTATGGGTCGTATTAAAGCAGAATACACCCTCAGCGATCTTCTTACGATGATCAATGGTTTATCAACGCTTAAGGTTTTAGTGATCGGCGATGCGATCATTGATGAATATCAATATGTAGAGCCTTTAGGCCAGTCTGGGAAAGGGCTGCACATGACAGCGCGCACTTTAGAAAGGGAAGTTTTTCTTGGAGGATCCCTTATTGTTGCGCAACATGTCGCGCAGTTTACTTCTAATGTGACCCTTCTTACTTCTATCGGCAAAGAGTGCCCTCATAGTGAGTTTATTAAGAATGAATTAGATCCTCACATCCATACAGAATTTGTTTATGTAGAGGATCAAGGGACTCTTACAAAAAAGCGATATGTTCTTAAAGACGGAAAAACGATTTCAAAATTATTTGAAACGTACTCTAAAAATGATCCGCTCTTATCTAAAGAGAATTCTCAAAAAGTGATTCACTACCTCAATCGTCATTCATCAGAGTATGATCTGGTTATCGCATGCGACTTTGGCAATGGATTTACTAATCCTGAAATAATCGAAGCTCTTTCGGCGTTGCCCTCCTTTCTTGCTGTAAATACGCAGACAAATAGTGGTAATCGGGGTTTTAATGTTGTCACCCATTATCCTAGAGCCGATTTCATTTCTCTGAATGAGCCAGAATTGCGTCTTGCTGCCCACAATCGACATAGTCCACTCCAGCAAGTAATTGATAGAGTTGTTAACAGAGTTCAGTGTCCTCGTATTTCTGTAACTAGAGGTGTTCTGGGCGTTTTTTGTCATGAAGAAAAGCAATCGCCCGTTGAAGTTCCTTCACTTACAACTCATGTTATCGATCGCATTGGAGCCGGAGATAGTTATTTAGCGCTCGCATCCCTCTGTTTGGCAAAAGGTCACCCCATGTTAGTTGCTGGATTTATAGGATCTTTGGCAGCGGCTATGGATGTTCAAATTGTCGGCAATCGGGAGCCTGTCCACAAACCAGCCCTATGTAAATTTTTGACGAGGCTAATGAAATGAGTGAATTGGTACAAGATGAGATAGCCTTGGATCTTTTCTATGAGATGTTGCGTATTCGCCTTGTTGAAGAAGCGATTGCCGATAGGTATCCAGAACAAAAAATGCGCTGTCCTGTACATTTAAGCATTGGTCAGGAAGCTGTAGCTGTAGGCGTCTGTTCCGCTCTCTTACAAAGCGACTATCTTTTGAGTACGCATAGAGCCCATGCTCATTACCTTGCAAAAGGAGGCGATCTACAAAAAATGATCGCGGAGATCTACGGTAAAAGTACAGGTTGTTCTCTTGGAAGAGGGGGCTCCATGCATTTAGTAGACCTAAGTGTTGGCATGCTGGGATCTACCCCAATCGTTGGGGGTAGCCTTCCTGTTGCTGTGGGCACTGCTTTTGGATCCTATCTTAAAAAAGATCCTCATCTGACTGTTGTTTTTTTTGGGGAAGGCTCAACCGAGGAAGGGGTATTTGCAGAGAGTTTAAACTTTGCAGTATTAAAAAAACTTCCCGTTCTCTTCATTTGTGAAAATAATTTCTATTCGGTCTATTCTCCCTTAGAAGTCAGGCAACCTGCAACAAGAGATCGAATTGCTTTTTGTAAAGCGCATGGATGTCCGGCTGTGCTTGGCGATGGGAATGATATTGAAGATGTCGTTCATAAAGCGCAGGAAGCAGTAAAGCTCTTAAGACAGGGGGAAGGGCCTTTCTACCTGGAATTTACGACTTATCGGCATCGAGAGCATTGCGGACCCTCCTTTGATAATACGATTGGGTATCGAACAGAAGAAGAATTTGAGTTTTGGAAAACTAAATGTCCCATTGAAAATTATAGAGAAGTGTTATTGGAAAGAAACCTGCTTCCAGAAGAGCGTGTCATAGCAGATATTAAACAGGAAATCTTAGATGCATTTGCTTTTGCAGAAAACAGCCCATTTCCGACGCCGGAATCAGATGCGAGGTATTCATGAATCGGCAGCTTAAATTTGCAGAAGCGATTTTGGAAGCAACTGACCAGGTAATGGAGTTGGATCCAAGAGTGTATCTCATGGGACTCGGGGTTCCAGATCCTAAGGGAACATTTGGAACGACTTTAGGCTTACAGAAGAAATATGGACCAGAGCGCGTTATGGATATGCCTACCTCTGAAAATGCGATGACAGGTATTGCCATCGGTTCGAGCATTGTAGGAATGCGGCCCATTATGACACACCAGCGCGTTGATTTTTTTCTACTCGCGCTCGACCAGCTTATTAATAATGCGGCTAAGTGGAACTATATGTTTGGCGGGCAAATGCACGTCCCTCTTGTTATTCGTCTCATCATTGGAAGAGGATGGGGACAAGGTCCTCAGCATTCACAAACATTGCATAGCTTTTTTGCTCATATTCCGGGACTAAAAGTAGTGATGCCGGCTACCCCATATGACGCCAAGGGCCTTTTAATAGCCTCCGTCGCAGATAATAATCCAGTTGTTTTCATTGAGCATCGCTGGTTACACGGGATTCATGGGGATGTTCCAAAAGAGTTCTATGAAGTTCCTCTTGGTAAAGCAAGAGTTATGAAAGAGGGTTCGGACATTACGATTGTAGCTTGTTCTCATATGACATTAGAGGCTTGGAAAGCAGCGGAAGCTTTAGAAAAAGAGGGGATCTCCGCTGAAGTCATTGATTTACGATCGTTGAGGCCTTTAGATACAGAAACGATTTTTAGATCCGTTAAAAAAACAGGAAGGCTTTTAGTTGCAGATCCGGATTGGAAATTTGCTGGAGTAGCAGGTGAAATTATCGCTCTTGTTACAGAAGAGCTTTTTTCCGATCTAAAAGTCGCCCCTCAACGTATTACTTATCCAGATGCATTAAGCCCCACAAGCTGGGCTCTAGCGAATCATTTTTTCCCAACACCACAACATATTGTGATTAAAGCTTTACATATGTTAGAAAATAGGCCGCGTGCAGAGTCCTTATTGAAAGAATTGCAGCATTACCTAACACAGAAGCCTCTAGATGTACCAGACAGTGCATTTACAGGACCTTTTTAGAGGCCTAATATGGAAAAAGTACTTGTTATTGGCAGCAATTCTTTCTCAGGAAGTGATTTTATTGATCTCCTTCTTGAAGAAGGGTTCTATGAAGTTAAAGGGATCAGTAGATCACCTGAAAAATCTACGCTTTTTCTCCCCTATAAAAAAAGAAACTCATCTCATTTTACCTTTCATCAGATTGATCTGAATAAAGATCTAGAGGCTTTAACAGTTCTTTTGGATGCATTTAAACCGGATTATATTGTTAATTTTGCGGCCCAAAGCGAAGTGGCGCCTAGTTGGCAACATCCCGATCATTGGTTTCAAACAAACGCCGTAGCACTTACAAGGCTAGCGAATCTCCTAAAAGATCAAAAGTATCTCAAGCGCTATGTGCATATTTCTTCTCCAGAAGTGTATGGAACCTGTGAGGGGAATATTAAAGAGAATGCGCCACTTAACCCAAGTACTCCCTATGCGGCGTCTAAAGCAGCAGGGGATCTTTCTCTATTTACTTTTGCAAAAAACTTTCCTTTTCCTCTTGTGATGATTCGAGCAACGAATGTCTATGGCGCCTATCAACAACTTTTTAAGATTATCCCACGCTCTGTCATCTATCTCAAAACAGGCAAAAAAATAGAGTTGCATGGCGGTGGAGTTGCAGTTAAATCCTATATTCATATTCGAGACGTTTCTAAAGGAACTCTACTTGCAATGCAAAACGGAAGAAGTGGCGAAATTTACCATCTGTCCCCAGATTGCGGCGTAGAAGTGCGTGAAGTTGTCCAAATGATCTGTAAGAAAATGGGAATTGCTTTTGAAAATTCCACTACAGTTGTAGCTGAGAGACTTGGTCAAGACAAGGCTTATACAATTGACTCTGCTAAGGCACGCCAAGAATTTGGTTGGAAGCCGACCATTTCTCTAGAAACTGGGGTCCAAGAGACTGTTGAGTGGGTGACTCAAAATCTTAAGGAAATCCAAGAGCAACCTTTAGGTTATGTACATAAGGAGTAGCTATGGGACAAGAAATCGATCTGCTCGTCAATTATCCGCGCACTAAGCGTAATGTTCAAGAGCGCGCCTTAACTAAAACGGAAGAAGATCGCGCAATTGCGCGCCAATTTGGGAGAGAGTTTTTTGATGGGAGTCGTAGTACGGGTTATGGCGGATTTAATTATCATCCGCGTTTTTGGCAGCCTGTTATCCCTTCATTTCAAAACTATTTTGGTCTGCACTCGGGAAGTAAAGTGCTTGATGTAGGTTGCGGCAAAGGGTTTATGTTGCAAGATTTTATTGAGTTGATTCCAGGTATTGAAATTGCAGGTATTGATATTTCTTCCTATGCAATCGAAAATGCAATGGATTCTGTAAAGTCTTTTGTAAAAGTCGCAGATGCGCGCATGTTGCCTTACGCAGACAAATCATTTGACCTTGTTATCTCTATTAATACGATTCATAACCTAGAGAAAGACGAATTAGAACAAGCTCTTTTAGAAATCACAAGAGTCTCTAGAGGTAAAAGTTTCATTACAGTGGATGCATATCATAATGAAGAAGAAAAAAAAGCCATGTACGCCTGGAATTTAACTGCCAAGACGATTATGCACGTTGATGAGTGGAAAGCATTTTTCAAAAAAGTTGGTTATGCCGGCGATTACTATTGGTTTACACCGTGAAAACAATAGCTGCCGTTCTTGTTCAATTAAATCAACCTCTTGAAATTATGGAGCTTGAAATTCCTCTTCTAAAAAAGGGGCAAGTCCTAGTTCAATTGGCTTATAGCGGCCTTTGCCATTCGCAAATCAATGAATGGAAGGGCATTAAAGGCCCTGATGCTTATCTGCCGCATACTTTAGGTCATGAAGGATCTGGGATTGTTCTTGAAGTAGGAGAAGGTGTTACTAAAGTCAAAGCAGGGGATCATGTTGTTTTATCTTGGATCAAAGGGACGGGGTTAGACATTCCAGTTACTCTATATCGAATGGGTGAGAAAATTGTAAATTCAGGAGCGATTAGTACCTTTCTTGAAAAAGCAGTGATTTCAGAAAATAGACTTATTCGTATTGACCCTAAAATTCCATTGAAGGAAGCGGCGCTTCTTGGCTGTGCGATTCCTACTGGGGCAGGGGTTATATTTAATGACATGCAGGTTAAAGAGGGCCAATCAATTTCTGTTTTTGGAGTAGGAGGGATTGGTTCCAGTGCCTTATTAGCTGCAAGTCATGCTAAAGCATATCCTATTGTAGCTATCGATGTTCATGATGAAAAATTGAGTTTAGCTAAGCAGCTGGGAGCCAGTCATACAATCCACGCCGGCAAGGAAAATGTTCTTGAAAAGTTGGTTGAAATTTCTAACGGCAAGGGTTTTGATTTTTCTTTCGAATCAGCGGGTCGACGAGAGGTTATGGAGATCGCTTTTGAATGTATTAAAGCAGGCGGCTGTTGTGTTCTAGCTGGAAATCTTCCTAAAGGAGAAAAAATCCAAATTGATCCTTTTGAGTTAATTAAAGGGAAAAAAATTATGGGGACATGGGGTGGTGGAGTTCAAATTGATCGAGATATTCCTCGCTTTGCGGATATTTTTTTTCAGGATCAGAAGACTTTACAAATGCTGATTAGTCATGAAGTCTGCCTTCCAGAGATCAATCAACTGATGAGCGCTTTAGGCAAGGGGCAAGTTGCCCGTGGTTTAATTAGTTTTATTAATAATAGTTAAGGATTTATGGATTTAGGAATTGAAGGAAGGATTGCCTTAATTACGGGAGCCGGCCGAGGGCTCGGTAAATCTATAGCTATCTGTTTGGCAAGAGAAGGCGCTAGAGTTGTCATAAACTCACGCAGTAAGGAAGATCTAAAAGAGTTAATTCAAGAGCTTCCATCGCCTAAAGGAGCTAAACATCAGTGGTTATGTGAGGATCTTACGGCTCCAGAAGGACCTCAGCAGCTTCTTCATTTTTTAAAGACACAAGAAATTATTCCCGACATTATAGTGCATAATATTGGTGGTAATTTAAATATCACAGATCCTTTTTGCTCCCTCGATCAATGGCGATCCGTAATGCGTATTAATGTTGAGGTTCCTATTGAGCTCAATCGGGTATTGATTCCAAATATGCAAAAGAATAAATGGGGTCGCATTTGTCATGTTTCTTCTATTTCTGGATTGGAAAATCAAGGGCCTCCAAGTTATTGCGCTGCTAAGGCAGGTCTTATTGCATATGCAAGAAGTTTGGGGCGTTATGTCGCAAAAGATGGAGTCGTAGTGACGTCCATTTTGCCTGGTGCCGTATATACAGAAGGCGGGTATTGGGATCTTACTTCTAAGACACGGCCGGATCATGTAGAGAAATATTTAGCAGAAAGAATGGCTATCCAACGATTTGGAAGGCCTGACGAAATTGGTGAAGTTGTTGCATTTTTATGCTCTAATCAGTCTTCATTTTGTGTAGGCTCCGCCCTTCTTGTAGATGGGGGCCAGGGAAAAGTGTTTTTTAATCAGGAATCTTCATAGGATTTATTTTGATGGTTCAGCAACTTTTAAATATAGATTTGCGTCGAGAAATTGTGAAAATAATTTTTCAAGCAAGAGAGGGGCATATCCCCAGTTCATTCTCAATTGTAGATATTATTCATTATCTCTACGATAAAGTGTTGCGAATAGACTCAAAAAACCCAAAATGGGAAGAGCGGGATTATTTTATTTTAAGTAAGGGGCATGGTGCAGCTGCTCTTTATGTGGTTTTGCATAAATTTGGATTTTTAAGCGATTATGATATGCAGATGTATAGCTTAAAAGGGGGTATTTTAGGCGGTCATCCAGATGCAACTAAAGTGCCAGGAACGGAAGCTTCGACAGGGTCTTTGGGTCATGGTTTTCCTACAGCCGCAGGAATTGCTTTGGGATTAAAAATCCAACAAAAGTCTAATCGAGTTTATGCTTTATTGGGAGATGGGGAGTGTAATGAAGGAACTATTTGGGAGGCGGCTTTAGTAGCAAATAAGCAAAACTTATGTAACCTAACGGCCGTTATCGACTTTAATGGTTCAGCAGCCCAAATCCTTCCTGTAGATCCTCTTGTTGATAAATGGCGTGCTTTTGGATGGCAGACAGTCGAAATAGATGGGCATAATGAAAAAGAAATCGAATGCGCTTTTTCATCTCCTCACGAAGGGAAGCCAAAAGTGATCATTGCTCACACCATAAAAGGGAAAGGGGTAAGCTTTATTGAAGGTCACGGAAAATGGCATCATAAAATTCCAAATCAAGAAGAGTTAGATTTGATATTTAAGGAATTAAAATGAAAAAATTACGTCAGGAATTTGCTGATACTATGCAGGAAGTAGGCATTATAGATCTTCGTTTGGTTGTTATGGTTGGAGATATTAGCCACGGAATTTTACAGCCATTCGCAAAAGCTTGCCCAGGAAGGTATTTTAATATAGGCATTTGCGAGCCTACAATCGTAAATATGGCCTCAGGAATTGCTAAAACAGGCCTGATTCCTGTCGTTCATACAATAGCGCCTTTTATTATTGAAAGAGCATATGAACAAATAAAATTGGATTTTGGATATCAGAAGTTAGGAATAAATCTTATCAGTGTTGGCTCCGCCTTTGACTATGCTCAATTAGGCTGTAGCCATCATTGCTATACGGATATTTCTCTTATGAGCCATTTCAAAAATGCGAATATTTTTTTTCCCTCCAGCCCCAGAGAGTTCAATAGTCTTTTTAAGTCGGTCTATCAAAATGGAGCGATCAATTACTTTCGCCTTCCAGAGGAGTCACACGGAGTGCTTTTTTCCCCTGAACAAATTCAGGTAGGTAAAGCCATAAAGGTTCTTGAAGGGGAAACTCTTACAATAGTTGTAATAGGGCCCCAATTAAGAACAGTACTGGAGGCAGCCTCTGAATTAAACAGCATGGGCATTTTAGCGGAAGTTCTTTATTACCCAACAATTAAGCCATTTGACCAAAAAATGTTAATGGATAGTGCATTAAAAACACGCAAGGTTTTGGTAATAGAAGAAGCCTCTGCCCATGATGGGGTTTTTAACTCCGTTTTGAAATGTTTAAAAAGCGTGCCGAATATGGAATATGCGCAAATTGCAATCCATGATTTTATCCATCAGTATGGTACTTACGAAGAATTGTGTGAAGATTTAGGGTTTTCTGTAACTGGGATTTTACGTGCAATAGAAGAAAATTTTAATTTAAAAATGGCATTAATCGGGAATGAGGCGTAACAAGAGAATCATTCAAATTAATTTGGATTTATAATGAAAACATACGGATTGCAAGATCGAATTGCTCTTATTACAGGAGGAAGCAAGGGCATTGGAAAGGCTATTGCCTCTTCGTTTATAAATGAAGGCGTTAAAACTAGTATCTGTGCAAGAAATAAAGAAGGTTTGGAAAAAACAAAAAAAGAAATTCAAAAAGGGTTTGAAGGCCTGTTAACGATAGAAGCTGATATCACGCAGGAAGACGAATCTCGCTTAGTTATTCAACTATAATGGTTGGCCAAAACTGGACACAAAATAAGCGAAAATAAGTTAAGCTTTACCCCCTTATCAATAAAAAAATAGCGGGTAAAGCTTAACTTATTTTCGCTTATTTTGTGTCCAGTTTTGGCCAACCATTATAGGGTCTTGGAGTTTGATATCAAAGGTTTGTTCGATAACATCGAACATGAACTATTGATGAAAGCTGTGAGGAAACACACAGACAACCCATGGATTATTCTGTACATCGAAAGATGGCTAAAAGCTCCCATGCAATTAAAGGATGGAACCATTGTGCAGAGAAGCCGTGGAACCCCTCAAGGGGGAGTGATCAGTCCAGTACTTGCAAACCTATTCCTTCACTATGTGTTTGACGCATGGATGAAGAAACATCATACGGGAATGCCGTGGTGCAGATATGCCGATGATGGATTAGTGCATTGCAAAACGGAAGCAGAGGCTCAAAACATCAAAGAAGCGCTTGCAAAACGCTTCGAACAATGTGGGTTAATGCTTCATCCAGATAAAACAAAGATCGTATATTGCAAGGATTGGAGTCGCAACGGCAATCACAAGGAAGTCAAATTTGATTTTCTCGGATATACCTTTAGACCCAGAGTAGTAAAGGTCAAGGCAACCAAGGCTTTGAGGGTAAGCTTCACTCCAGCCGTTAGCTCGAAGGCGCTAAAAGCCATGCGAGAGAAAACGCGCCAATGGAACATAAGAAATAAAACGGAACTAGCGCTGAAAGACATAGCAAAACTGTATAATCCAGTGATCAGAGGATGGCTGGAATATTACGGGAACTATTGCCCATCAGCACTCTATCCATTCTGTCGACATTTCAATAAGACATTGACTGCGTGGGCGATGCATAAATACAAGAAATTTATGGGACACAAAACACGAGCGAGTCGTTATGTGCAAACGATTGCACAGCAGAACCCGCAAATGTTTGCACACTGGAACAGGGGGATGAGAGGTGGATTTGTTTAATGGGAGCGGTATGAGTCGAGAGGCTCCTGTACCGTTCTGAGAGAGGCTTACGGGGAAGTTCCGTAGGTCTACTTACCAAAGGCATTACAGAAAGCTCATTGCTTTAGACGAACAGACTCTCCAAGCAATCGAACAAGTTCGCAAGGAATTATGGGAATTATACAGAGGGCTACAGGAGTTTAAGATCGCTCCTTCTGAGCATCTAAAGCTGGTTTTAGAGCAAAAGTTTGATGCCCTATTTTTGAATAAAAAAACCATTAGCCCCACTCTGAATCACCAACTAGCAAAAACCTATGCGAAAAAAGAGGAACTGCTCCGAGTATTAATCAGGCCAGAAACCCCTCTTCACAATAATGAAACTGAGACCGATGCCAGGGAAATGGTCGTTAAGGGGAAAGTGTCTGGAGGGACGCGCAGCGATGAAGGCCGGAAATGTCGGGATACATTCATAAGCTTGAAAAAGACCTGTGGCAAGCTTGGGATTACCTTTTTAAGCTATCTGGAAGACAGAATCAACGGATTTTACGAAATCCCTGACCTAGCACAAGTCATCCTGACTCGTTCATGTAAGCAACCTAGTGGCCCTTAAAATGCCCATGAAATTGAGGTAAAACCCCGCTTTCGCGGGGTTTTTACCTCAGGTTTATGAGTACTTGCTATTTTTTTTGTGTCTATATTTGAAAGTAATTGGTGGAATTTTACCGTGCTTAAATCTTTTGGAATGAAGTCCTGGCAAAATCCGAAATTCGAGCAGTAAATTGCGTAATTAGGGTAATCTTGAGCTGTTTTTAACATGGTTGAAAAGAAGTGAGGGAAAATATGATCATCTGAAGACTGAAAAGAGATAAATTTTCCACGGGCTATTGCTAAAATTTGATTTAGGGCAGCAATTACACCCTTGTTTTTCTCATGCCGAATAAATATAATTCGCTTGTCAAGAACTGCAAATTGTTCAATGATTTCTACGCTATTATCTGTAGACCCATCATCAACAATAATAAGTTCTGCATTATGCGGCATTGCATCGAGCAAGGAGGGGATTCTTTTTAATAAGTATGACCCATGGTTGTAATTAGGCATCGAAACGCTGAGTACAATTTCTTCCATAATTTTTTCCTTTAATACAGAGATTTTATTTGGCGCGTTTTGTAATAAAAAGTTTTATCTCTTATATAGATCGATGCACTTATTTTTTTACTCCAACGCCTATTCCAATAATATAATGTGCCATAGGGGAAAATCCTGTATGGACTACTTCATCATTCATTGAAAAAATAAAAACATTTGAAAAATGGTTACTTAAGGATTGTCTCATGGTATCGCCACTTTTTAAATTGACATGGCCCAGACGGCTTCCTTCGCTGGCGTATTGATGAGCTGTGCTGTTGGGCGTTCCAATTATAGCTATGCCATCTTTTGTAAGCGATGCTGCGATATTGGAAAAAAATGCATTTTCTAAATCAGGGGGAATATGCTCAATGACATCTAAGGAAAAGGCAGCATCGAAAAGATCAGGTACGGGGGCTTTGGTGATGTCGTGAATGCTATAAGTACATCGAGTGCCGTAAGTATTTCTTTTTGCAGCATCTTCTAAAACAAGAGGTTCAAAATCAATTCCATGAACATATTGAACAGATTGTAGTACGATAGGTGTCCCAATAGAATCTCCGCATCCAACCTCTAAAACTTTCTTTTTATCTGTGAGCATTTTAGCGCAAAATTTATATCTAGAAAACAGGAAGCACATATGACGAGGATCATTTCGCCAAATATGGCTTGTATAGGGCCCTAGAACAACCCCTCCTTCAGAAAAATAAGTATCGAATTGATTTTGATTCTGAGGTTCTTTGGCAATTAAAGTAGATATCATGGTTTCCTCCTGTGAAAGTTTAATTTATGAAAGGAATTAATACCCGTCGAGGTGAAAATTCCATTAATCGTTTAAAGATGCTTCTTGTGTTTTCCAAAGAAGTGATGATGTAATTGCTGTTTACTTCGGGCTGGCAATGCCCTGTATAGCGGACCTTAATAGGGACGTTTTGGTAACTAATTTGATCTTTTTGAGCATCGTCGTCTAAAATACAAATTAGCTCTGAAAAATCGGTTCTTAGATGATATCCTAGAGTGGCCAGCATAAGACTGGCTCCATAGCCATAAATATTTTGATCAAATTTCCGAAGTTGCTCAGACATTAATTGCATTTGTTGTCGATAATTTTGAATAGACTTTCGAATCAGTTCTTTGCGTTTTAGTACATCGATGAAATCGGGCTTCGAGCATGTTTTTTGTCGTTGAAATGCGATCAATAAAGCTCCTCCACAAGACCCTTGACGATTGTATAAGTGGGCTAAATATTGCCCTCCCATTTCAGTTATAAGCCTTTGAAATGAGAGGAGGTCAAAATAGTGGTAGTGTTGATGGAAAACAGCATCAAATCGATTGGCTTCCATTAAGTTTTCAAAACAGGGAATTTCAAAAACATACAGAGCCTCTGGATGGCATTGATTAAAAAGCTGTTGGATCAATTCTCTGGGCTTGGAAACATGTTCGAGAACATGACGGCAAAATACCAGGTCAGGGAACATGCCTTCTTTTTGAAAGTCAACTTGTTCGATGAATTTCCCAACGATTTTAATTCCATCGACTACTTGACCATCTTGAGGTGAACAAACGGGATCCACTACGTAGCGGTTTTTAATAGGAACCATTTTCGCTAGATGGAGATCATTTCCTCCGAGATCCAATAAAGACTTAAATTCTCTTGATTTGCCCAATTTTTTAAAGAATTCCAGAAAAAGTTGAGAGCCAAATACCGCTGTTTTAGATTGACTCGTCCTAAAGGAATATTCAAGGGGGGTATATAAAAAATTAGGAGAAAGTTGCATTCCTAATTGTACATGGCCACAGTGGTTGCAGATTAATAGTTTTTGATCCCAGTAAAGTTGTTTCGAAGCATCAAAAATGCCATATTTTTCAGTTAGAGGGAGCTTAGGAAGATCCCATAATACGTCGAATGATGTGTAATTGCAGACTCCACAATTTGCAATTGCATTTTCAATGCTCATCGCTCCTTATCTCCCACTGGCGTTCTTTATTAGATCAAAAAAATCATCAAATTTGGCGGCGAAAGCTAAGTTATTCAACAGTCTCAACTTCCGACAGTAGAATCCTAGAGCTCCATATATTTTTTTGCAAGTTTCATCTTTATAGAGCCGATGAAATCCTGAGTTGAATTTATTGTAACCAACCTAGCTTAGCCGCTTACTATCCTTCTGAATTTCAGTGAGGATTTTTGCAAGTTTCAATGCCTTTTCTTCATTACTTGCATGCTGGATACTTAATTGGGGCTTTTCTTCTTCGCTGTTTTTTTGACAATCCAAAAGAGCAATTTCTAATTGTTGTTCTAGTGCGGCGCTTGCCATGAGTTGCTGAAGTCGTAAAATATTTGCTTAGCACTTGTGGGTAACGACAATGTCTGGGGGGTAAGAACTTATAATTATTTACCGAAGACTTTTCTAGTAACTGCAGAAAATTTGGTATAAAGAAATAATCCCCAGTATCCTTTTTTTATTAAAATTTTCCATGAAAAGTGTTTAATGTAGGGTTCTAGCAGGCGGGATTCTTTAAAGGTTTTATAAAGTTTTTTATCTTTGCCTTTTAATAGCAGAGCGAACATATTTAAGTACTGTTCGTTTCTAACTATAATATTGCGACTAATTTGAGCGCTATAAGAATTTGGTAAGACTCGGAGCACTGATAAGGTTTCGGGGAGATAAGCAAACCCTTCTTCAAGTGCAATGGCATGTAGTAAATACCAATCACAGGAAGCTCCTATTTCGGGTATAAACCCCCCTTTTTTTAAAACAGAATCTCTTCTGACAATTGTTGTATGCCCTGGGATACCAAAGGGATCGTCTCTAAATAATTTTACGGTTTTTTGTCCGCCTTGAAAAGTAGTTACGTGCTGAATATTTTTAATTAGGGGAAAAGATTTAATTATTTCAGGCTCATCTTGGGTTGTATAACCAAAGTTAGAGCAACAAAGAGGAACCTCTGGATGTTCCTTTAATACAGCCAAGGTTTTACTGAAGAAATTGGGAAGTACGATGTCATCTGATGCGAAAAAAACAAGATATTTACCCTTAGACGCAGAGATGGCTGTATTGGCAGCAGAAACAACTCCTGCATTTTTGGGAGACTTAATCAGTTTTAAGCGAGCATCTTGTGATGCATATTTTTCTAGAATCTCAACGCTGTTATCCGTAGACCCATCATCGACGATAACCAGTTCCATATTATCCGTTAACTGGGCAAGGATGCTGGAGACTCGGCTTTCTAGATATTGAGCGTGGTTGTAATTGGGGACGATTACGGAAAGAATAAGTTCTGATTCGGACATGAGATGGAAATTCCTTCTTTTATAGCTATTTTTGAATAGGCAAGAGCTTTATAATTTGGTCGAATTTTAATTGAAAATGTGACGTAAGTCTAGGTTTTTTTGAATTTCAGTGAGGATTTTTGCAAGTTTCAATGCCTTTTCTTCATTACTTGCATACTGGATACTTAATTGGGGCTTTTCTTCTTCGCTGTTTTTTTGACAATCCAAAAGAGCAATTTCTAATTGTTGTTCTAGTCTAGCATTTTTAATGAAAATACCATCATTTTCAGCCGCCTCTTTCATTTCGGGCACATCCAAACAGATTACAGGAGTTCGACAGCAGCGCGCTTCAGCAATTGGCATCCCATATCCTTCATACACGGAGAGCATTAGGTAATATCTAGCTCCAGATAAATAACTGGAGAGATCCTCATTGGATACATGACCCATTAATTTGATATGCTTCGGGTATTGTTCTTGAGCTTCATGAAGTGCTTGTAGAATTTTTTTGTTTTTCCATCCGCCAGAGCCGATAATAACTAAGGGCAAGATCCTTTCTTTATTATTTTTTTTCAGAATTTGAATATACGCTTGAATTAGGCTTACAAAGTTTTTTCGCGGCTCAAGGGTTCCAACAGTTACAAGATAATGATTATATTTCAATCCATGTATGGATAAAAGAGGCACTATGGAATTTTTGTTTTTGTAATGCATTTCAGGTTTAATGGGCGGGGCCACTACGTCACAGTATCCTTTTCCGTAGAATTGTTTCAGGCGCTCTGCAGTTCCAAAAGAAATGGGAAGGATGTAATTAGCTGCATTTAAAAACTTAGGGCAGAAGATTTTTTGATATAGGCATTTCATAGGAGATGCCATCTCTGGAAAAAGAAGATATACAAAATCATATAAGGTGAGAATTGTATGCATTTTCTTTCGTTTCCATAGGGGAATCGATTGTGTGGAGCCCCAAAAAACATCTAGATGGTCCTTCCATGCATAAAAAGCCAAGGTAGTTTGAGACCAGATAGAGTGTGCGGCGGCTAAGAAGGGTATTTTTCGAATTTGTACATTTGGATATTGTTTAAAATGAGCAATATCGCCTTGGTCAGAATGGCTATAAAGTATAAAGGCACATTCTTTTTTTTGTTTAATTAAGTGATCCAGGAGGTGAAAAATATAGTAACCAACACCACTGGTTAATCTAACAAGAGGAACAGCGTCTACTCCTATTTTTAGTTTTTTCATTATTTTCTCTGGCAATGATTTTTCTAAGCAAAATATAGAATAGAGGATTTCCAGAAAAAATTCGAGTCTTTATCCGCTTCTCTAGAGAAATTCATAGATAAACAAGGGATATTCAATCCAAGGTTTCAGAAAATCCTTGAAAGCAGTACAGTAGCCCTAACATCACAAACTGACCAGGCCAACCCCTTAAATCCAATATGACAGATACATCCTCCCCAAAAGTTAAAATAGCGCCGAACTCTAAAGAGTCTGAGATGATGGTCTTAGGCTGCATGTTAACCAGCATTAATAGCCTTAACATCGCAGCAGACGGTTTAGATGAGTCTGATTTTTATTTCACAGAGCACCGAATCGTATACCAGGCTCTAAAAACAGCCTATCGCAACGATAAGCCAGCCGATGTCCATCTGATTTCAGAGGAATTAAAAAGACAGGACAAACTCAAGGCGATTGGGGGAATCAGCTACCTAACAACTCTTGCTCAATATGCAGGAACATCCGCTTATGTTGAAGAGTATATCGATCTGGTCAGAAGTAAATCGATCCTAAGGCGGATGATTAATGTTGCCCAGGATGTAGAAAAATCAGCTTTAAATGATCCCCAAGATGTTCATACTCTCCTTGATGATGCGCAATCTAAGTTTTTTACAATCAGTCAGATAGCTAATACCAATTCAGGGATTTTACTGAAGGATCTTTTAAACGGGGTCAAATCAACCTCTCAGCTGCCGTTCCTAAAAGAGCTTCAGATGAGACAGGAAAAGTTTAAGGAGAGAGGCCCTGAAGAGGTGGGAATTACAGGGATTCCAACGCATTTTATCGACCTCGATAAAATGATCAACGGCCTTTGCCCCTCTAACTTAATGATTTTGGCAGCAAGGCCTGCAATGGGAAAAACGGCTCTAGCGCTCAATATCGCAGAGACGGTTGCTTTTAAAAACGGGCTTCCTGTGGGCATTTTTTCATTAGAAATGTCATCGGATCAGTTATTACATCGGATGATCTGCTCCCAATCGGAAGTGGAGTCAGATAAAATTAAAACAGGGGCGCTTAACGGAACGGAATACCAACGGATCGTTGCAGCGGTTAATGCGATGATGAAGAGCACGATTGTAATTGATGACCAGCCGGGCTTAAAAATCACCGATTTGCGTGCAAGAGCGAGAAGAATGAAGGAGACGCATAACATCTCTTTGTTAATTGTGGACTATTTGCAGTTGCTATCTGGTTCTGGGGTCTCTCGCAATGCAGAAAACCGTCAAAGTGAAATTTCTGAAATTTCCCGCATGATGAAGACTTTGGCTAGAGAACTTAATCTTCCGATCATTTGTCTCTCACAGCTTTCTCGAAAAGTAGAGGAGCGCCAAGGGCATCGCCCGATGATGAGTGACTTAAGAGAGAGCGGAAGCATTGAGCAGGATAGTGATATCGTGATGTTTCTTTTACGCCGGGAATATTACGATCCTTACGATAAGCCGGGGATGGCAGAGCTAATCATCGCTAAAAATCGCCATGGCGGCGTTGGGAGTGTTAATCTGTCCTATCGAAAGGAATTAGCGCAATTTGCTAACTATTCACCGATGAACTCGGGTTCTTCCTCTGCGGATAATGATGAGGCGTTTGCCTCTTTTAGTTAACCGATTCTAAAGCAGGTAGCAGCTTTTCAATCGCCTTGCGCCGATGGGAGATCCGATTTTTAATATCTTCTTCGAGCTCTGCAAATGTTTTTCCATATTCATATTTGATGAAAACAGAATCGTAGCCAAATCCAAAGCTTCCCCGTTCATGATCAGTGATAAGGCCTTCCGAGACCCCTTTAACGCACTTCTTAAGCCCTTCAGGAGATGCAAGAGCTACCCAGCATTCAAAGTAGCCTTGTCGGTGTGTGGGATCGAGATGGCTCATTTCTGTAAGGAGCTTGAGTCGGTTATCTTTATCGCTAGCCTCTTTTCCTGCATAGCGTCTAGAAAAAATGCCAGGAGCTCCGTTGAGAGCTGGAACGACAAGTCCGGAGTCATCTGCAATGACCCAGCGATTGAGACTTTCTGCTGCATGAACAGCTTTGAGGATTGCATTTTCTTCAAAAGAAGATCCCGTTTCTTCTGGAGGGACATACTGGGGGAAGTCGATAAGACTGAGTAAGTCAAATTTTTTCGAGTTTTTAAGGATGGCTCGAAATTCTCGAATCTTATGGACATTGTGACTGGCTATGATGAGCTGCATAGTTATTTAAGACCTTAAGGTTTCATATTTATCAATCTACACCATTGTCTCTTCTGGTTCAAGACTCCAATTTTTTGATGCTTCCCTGATTTGTCGGTAATTTGATAGACTGATTCCCAATTGAAGAAAGGGGAGATTTAAAAATGAAACGCGCTCTGATTACTGGCATTACAGGACAGGATGGATCCTATCTTGCGGAATTTTTACTCGAAAAAGGATATGAAGTGCATGGTCTTGTTCGCCGTTCATCTTCGTCTAACTTAAGTCGAATCGCACATCTTTGTAACGACGAATCCTTGAAAGAAAGCTTGATTTTACATGAAGGAGACCTAAGTGACTCTTCTAGTCTTAAACATGTCGTTAGTAGCGTACAACCGGATGAAATTTATAATTTAGCGGCAATGAGTCATGTAAAAACGTCATTTGAAGTTCCCGAATATACGACTATTGTCGATGGGTTAGGAGTATTGCGCCTTTTAGAGGCTGTTCGTTCTCATTGCCCTCAAGCGCGATTTTATCAAGCGTCTACCTCTGAGCTTTTTGGGAAGGTACAAGAAGTTCCTCAGTCAGAAAAAACGCCTTTTTATCCGCGCTCTCCATATGGTATCGCTAAATTATTTGCATATTGGGCAGTAGTGAATTATCGGGAATCTTATGGAATTTATGCGTGTAATGGGATTCTGTTTAATCATGAGAGTCCAAGAAGAGGAGAAACGTTTGTTTCAAGGAAAATCACGCTTGCTGCAGTCAGAATGAAAGCGGGGATTCAAGATAGGCTTGTTTTAGGAAATCTGGATGCTAAACGGGATTGGGGATATGCTAAGGATTTTGTGAAGGGGATGTGGTTAATGCTCCAAAACAAGCAGCCAGAGGATTTCGTTCTTGCGACAGGCAGGACGTCAACAGTTAGACAATTTGTAGAATTGGTTTTTTCTGAATTGGAAATGGATCTTTGTTGGGAAGGCGTTGGTGTTGATGAAAAAGGATTCGATCGAATCACTGGCAAATTGTTAGTTGAGGTTTCTCCTGAGTTCTTTAGATCAGCTGAGGTTGATTTATTAATTGGAGATGCTCGCAAGGCAGAACAAGAGCTTGGATGGACTTCTGAAACCTCTTTGGAAGAGCTTGTTCAGATTATGGTTAAAGCGGATAAAGAACAGATTCAGTGGAAGGAAGAGGCTCAGTTCACCCAAATAGGGTAATCGTAAAAATAGGACTTTTAGTGAAAGAGATTTGCATTGATGCGCGGATGTTAACATGTTCTGGTATAGGAACCTATATTGAAAATCTTTTGGGGTTTTTAAAAAAAACCTCCTATCGATTTAAAGTGATTATTAGGCCGGAACACTTGACTCTTTTTGATTATTGGGACGTTTTTGAGCCGATCATCTTAGATCGGGAGATTTATTCGATTGCCGAACAGATTCAACTGCCATTGAAAATTCCTCGATGTGATTTATTTTGGGCACCTCATTACAATATTCCCTTAGCACCTATTAAAGCGCGTAAAAGGCTAACGACGATTCACGATGTGAATCACTTAGCTTTTTTTACTTCTTTAAGTGTACCTCAAAAGATGTATGTTAAAATGGTGATGTATGCCGCGATTAAGCTCTCTGAAAAAGTAATTACGGATTCTCTTTTTTCTAAAGAGGAATTACAGAAATATACGAGTATTCATGAAAATGCTGTTTCGGTTATTCCCCTGGGAGTAAATCGTCATTTATTTCAGAAAGAGAAAAAAATAGAGGATGAGCAGTTTATAGCTAAATATTCGTTGCCAAAAAAAATCATTCTTTTTGTTGGTAATCTTAAGCCGCATAAAAATTTAAGGAATCTAATAGAAGCCCTCTATCTCTTATCACAACGGGGCATCGAAGATTTACATCTTATTGTTATTGGGAAAAAAGAAGGATTTAAAATAGGTGAAGACATCGGTTCTCTTTTGAGGCTGCATCCGTATTTAAATAAAAACATCCATTTTCTTGGCAGTGTGTCAAATGAAGAATTATCATCGGCTTATAGATTAGCTCAAGTTTTTGTTTTCCCTTCTTTCTATGAAGGATTTGGACTCCCTGCTTTAGAGGCGATGAGCTCAGGTTGTCCAACAATAGCTTCTTCTAGCGCTTCGCTGCCTGAAGTATGTGGAAGGGCTGCAGTATATGTTGATCCCCATTCTCCACAGGAAATTGCCCAGGCGATCCACAATGTTCTTACAGATCAAACCCTCTCCGCAAAGTTAAAAAAAGAAGGGTTTGAGCGTAGTCAGCACTTTTCATGGGAGCGTTGCGCGGAACAGCATTTAGAATTAATAGATCAGGTATTGCGATGCTAAAAACGGCGCTTGTTCATGATTGGCTCGTTTCTTTAGGCGGCGCTGAAAAGGCATTATCTGCGATTGCAGAGCTGTATCCAGCGCCCATTCATACGTTGATTGCGGATCCTAAAAAATTACAAGGAACGCCTTTTGAAAAGATGGAGATTCGATCCTCTTTTATTCAGAAGTGTCCTTTTGCGGCTCGTAGTTATCGGCATTACCTTCCTCTTTTTCCTCTTGCGATGGAGCAGTTTAACTTGAGCAGTTTTGATTTAATCATTTCATCTTCACATGCTGTTGCGAAGGGCGTCCTTACGCATTCTAACCAATTGCATTTATGCTATTGTTATACTCCGATGCGATACGCCTGGGATTTAACCCACCAATATTTAGAGGGGGTCAAAGGCTTGCAAAAGCCAGTAGCCAAAATGGCGTTGCATTACTTAAGAAATTGGGATATTGCAAGTTTGGGCAGGGTGGATCATTTCGCAACAATTTCTCATTTCATTAGAAAGCGGATTAAAAGAGTTTACGGTAGGGACGCAACAGTCATTTATCCTCCAGTGAATGTCGATCAAATTATGCCAAGTGCTACAAAAGAAGAGTATTTTATTACTATTTCTAGGTTAGTGCCCTATAAAAAAATCGACTTAATTGTAGAGGCCTTTTCCCATTTGCCAGATCAGCGATTGCTTGTAATTGGAGATGGCCCTGAAATGGGAAAAATTAAATCTTTAGCGAAAAAAAACGTTGAAATATTAGGATCTCAGACCGATTCTCAGATGCATCAGTATTTAAGCAAGGCAAAAGGATTTATTTTTGCTGCTGAAGAGGATTTTGGAATTGTGGTGGTAGAGGCTCAAGCGGCAGGAGTTCCTGTGATTGCTTTGGGTAAAGGGGGGTGTTTAGAAACTGTTATAGAGAACGAAACAGGCCTTTTTTATCCCGATCAAACAGTTGCTAGTTTAGTAGAGGCGATCAAGCGGTTTGAAGGTATGCAGTTTGATCCCGTACTTGTTCGAGAAAATGCTCTGCGCTTTAGTCTAGAGCGCTTTAAGAGAGAATTTAAGCTTTTTGTTGAAAATAAAGTTATGGAGTTTTATGAAAATCATCATTCTAGCCGGTGGTAGTGGCACCCGATTGTGGCCCTTTTCACGCAGATCCTTTCCAAAACAGTTTTTGGATTTCGGGGATGGAAAATCATTGCTCCAAAAAACGCTACAGAGATTTGTCCCTTTTGTTCCTATTACGGATATCTTAATTCTAACGAACCAGGACTATTTTCATCTCGTGAAGATCCAATCTTCTTTGATTCATCCTCAATTGGAAAAACAGATTCTTGTGGAGCCTGAAAGAAAAAATACCGCTCCAGCAATTTGTTTAGGGATTAAGTATTTACAGGATGTTTTAGGAGTGAGTGCTACAGAATGTGTTTTAGTGTGCTCCTCAGACCATCTGATTTCCCCTGAAAATGTATTCCTAGATGCGGTGCGGCAAGCGGAATCGTTTGCTAAAAAGGGGAATCACGTCATTTTTGGGATCCGTCCAAATAAACCAGAAACCGGCTATGGATATATCAAGCCACAGCGTGTTTTAGATCAGTCAGTCTGGAAAGTAGAGCGATTTGAAGAAAAGCCAGATGTTGAGCGCGCTCAACAATATGTATTATCTGGGGAATACTTGTGGAATTCAGGTATTTTCCTTTTTCAAATTCAGACTTTTTTAGATGAAATGCAGAAAGTTGCTCCTCAAATTGCAGACATTTGCAAGGGTACTTTTAAAGAACTGATTGCTGAGTTTAGTAAAATGCCAGATATTTCTATTGATTGTGCGCTTATGGAAAAAACGAAAAAAGCCATGGTAATGCCTTTAGATGTCAGCTGGTCGGATGTAGGATCGTGGGATAGTGTATATGACATTTTGGAAAAAGATCAGAATCAAAACGTAAAAATGGGAAACATTCTAGATGTCGATACTAAAAATTGTCTAATTATGGGTGGAAAAAGGCTTATTTCGACAATAGGACTAGAAGATCTTCTCATCGTAGAAACAGAGGATGCTCTTTTTATTGGTAAAAAAGGGGAGTCACAGCGCGTTAAAAGCCTCGTTGAAGAGCTTAAAAAGAGAAATGCAAAGGAGCCTCTTGACCATCTTACCTCGCATCGTCCTTGGGGAAGTTTTACAATTTTAGAGGAAGGAACAAGATACAAAATTAAACGGATTGTCGTAGATCCGCAGCAGAGACTCAGTCTTCAGATGCACTATCATCGCAGCGAGCATTGGGTTGTCATTAAGGGGACGGCAAAAGTGACAATAGGAAAAGAAGAGCATCTTATTCATGAAAATGAAAGCATCTATGTTCCTAAGTCGGAAGTGCATCGTTTAGAAAATCCAGGAAAGGTGCCACTTGAACTCATTGAAGTGCAAGTGGGGGAGTATGTCGGAGAAGATGACATACTCCGCTTTGAGGATATCTATGATAGGGTATAGGCTTAGTCCTTTGCGGGTTTCAGACAAATCATCCAATCTTGAAAAGAACGTTTATCTGGTGGTGGGAGCACATCTAATACGTGTAAGTATCTTCCCCAGTAGGAGCGAGCTACTTCCCGTTTCCAGAATACTTGACTGACGCTCGCATCACCATAATAAAAATAGTCGTATGGCATATCTCTTGTTTGTAACATAGCATGACTATGATTATTTCGAACCCAATCTACTTCTCGGTGATCAAAATAAAAAGTCCATGCATGTTCTGTATGAATGGTTTGAATAAGCAATCCTCCAGGTTTGAGGACCCGGCGGAGCTCAAGAAGCCACATATCCCAATTATATTTAATATGCGTAAAAATGCTAAATCCATAGATGACATCAAAATAATTATCAGGAAATGGAAGATGTGGAATGGTTGTGCCTGTATAAATATCGAATTCTTTAGGAAAGTGCTCTCGCATCCACTGTATTGGTCTGGCTTGTATATCAACGCCGTGAAGGGTCCAGCCTTTTTCAAGATGATTTTGATGAAAGTGTCTCAAAACACGACCTGATGAGCACCCAAAATCTAGAATATTGAGATTTTCGCGAGGTCCAAGATGCTTGTTAATCTGAGCTTCAATCAAATTTTTATCGTCACGGCCCCAATTTAGGTATTCTGTATTATCTGCAGCGTAACCCATCCTTTCTGGAATAGGGGGTAGCGGTAGAGTCTCACCAGAAACCAATATGGGATTATCAAATTTAACAGGTGGCGTATCCATGTAGTAATCTAGCGGTTGGTGAAATCCAAAGCGTGGCATTACTGTATATTCTTGGCGAACCATATGCAGAGTACGTCCGCTAAATGCACGTGCGAGCCTCTCTGATAGATAATTAATTCCTAAGAGGTTTTTTGCATAATATTTGCTGCGTTCAAGGTAACGATTTGTCATACGTAACCATCCTTATTTTATGGCTTTAATTTGGGTAGTGCAACATCTGTTCTGTAAATTCAGGCTATTGGATTTGGCTTAGACAGAAAGCGCTGGGCAAAAAATGGTCTGAAATCACATTCTTCTTTTGAACTCGTTTCAAAAATCTAAAGGAGACGTATGATTTCAGACCAAATTAA
>CAMAVL010000002.1 GCA_945861735.1 Chlamydia trachomatis | reverse complement strand
GGACCGCGCCAAAGCCCCGAGGATCGACGATCCGCGGGAGCTTTCGCGCAGGTCCAAATCCAAGTTTCAGGCCGACTGCAGTATATCTCGACTTTGCAATTTTTTCTGGCCCCTCTCGCAGATAGAGCCCCTCAGGCATAATTTAAATTCACAGGAAGGCATATTCAAGCCGATCCTGTGAATTTAAATTACGCCTGAGGGGCTCTATCAAGCGAGATGAGATCAGAAAAAGTTGCAAAGTCGAGTTTATAGGCAAAAAAAAACCACTGGAGCTAGCCTGCCAGTGGTTCGTAACGCTTAGAAATAAAATTAAAAAATTACATCGCTTCGATGTTGCTTGTTTTTTTCTCGAGGTAATTTTGCTGATAATTTTTAATTTCATTAATATGAATAACCCATGCCGCACCCTTACGCGTTGCTTTCATGAGGCCTACGCGTGTAGCGTAATAGATTTTTTGAGCTGGAACACTTAACATTTTCGCAACTTGACTAACGGAATAATAACCCTTCATGTTGTCAAATAAGAGTTCTCCAGCAAACATCGACTTCGTCCTAGAATATTTTTGCATTCTATAATTTTCTAAGTCTTCTAAATCGATCGTCCAGCGAGTCGCATCTTTTGAAGCTTTGAGCTTCTTTTGCTTAATCGCAACATAGATCGCTTGTCTCGTTACGTTATTAATTTTAGCCGCTTCTGTGATCGAAACAACCTTTTTGCCAGCATGCACCACAAAAACCGCTTCTCCGTGCTCTATAATTTCTTTTTCCATGATTATTTTCTCCTTTAATAAAAATAAGTTTTTACAATTTCAAAAGTTTGTAATTAAAAAGCATGTTAATTTCACAAGCCTTTTAATATATTCCTGTTTTTTCGTTTTTTAACATTATCTAAACAATGTCAATCTCTTTGAAATCTAATTATGCCATTACAAGTGAATTAAATTCAAGCGAGTATTATTTTTTTGTTTTGATGGTCCCTCCAGAGAAACCCTATGAAAATGATTTTAATAGCCTTAAAGCTTTGATTTACCGTAAGCTACGGAAAAATGGAGTCTAAAACCCCAGGGGGCAGTTATGCGTTTAAAGTTTTTTTTAACCCTTCTTTTCCTCGTCGGATCCCTCTTAAATGCCAAGCCTCCTTTGCTCACTCCCCATGATACCCGGCTAAAAATTGATGAAATTTTGAAAGCCCATGTATGCCACCAGAGCATTACACAGGAATTAGCTGGAAGAGCCCTTCAAAACTTTATTGAAGAACTAGACCCAGGAAAGACCTATTTCTTAGAATCTGACTTATCTATGTGGACAAATCCCTCGACAAAACTTCTAGACCAGATAGTCGAAGGGTATAAACATGAGGACTTTACAGTTTTTGAGCAGGTCCATAGTACCTTACTCGTAGCCATCGAAAGACGCAATCAGATCGAGGAGGCTGTAGAGAACACATCCCTCCCACAAAACGTACTCGTTTCCGAATTTAAAGATCTCAAATGGTCAAAAGACTCTGAAGAACTATCTATTAGACTACTAAGAATTAAGGCTTTACAGCTTCAAACAGCTGAGAAAATTTCAGCAGAGAACAAAGAGCAGTTCCTACAGAGGATCAATAAACGTCGCTTAAATCGAGAACTGGACCTCATTACCTCTTCGGATCTTGAAAGAAAAAAACTCACATTATCTTATGTATTGAAAGCGGTGAGCTCTGCGCTCGATTCGCAGACAATCTACTTTACACCGGCAGAAGCCAACCAATTCATGATTCAAGTACAACAGCGTCTGTTTGGCATTGGAGCTCAACTAAGGGATGATTTAAGCGGCTTTACTATTGTTCGCATCGTCGATGGCGGCCCCGCAAGCCAAGGAAATAAGCTTAAAGTCGGAGATCGTGTCGTCGCAGTGAATCAAGAACCTGTTGTGGGCATGGATATTGTAGAAGCGGTTGAATTGATCCGTGGGCCTCAAGGGTCTAACGTGATTCTAACGATTTTGCGAGAAAATAAGGAAAGCTCTATTGCAAAAGAGGAAAAACTCGATATTGAAATCGTAAGAGATGAAGTTGTCCTTAAAGAGAGCCGTCTTGAAACATCCTATGAGCCCTATGGTGATGGAATTATTGCCATTTTACACCTCTTCTCTTTTTATCAAGATGCTAAAACATCATCAGCGAAAGACATGGAACTTGCCATTGAACAGCTTAAGAAAGACCATAAAATTAATGGAATTGTCCTCGATTTGCGCAATAATGCAGGTGGAGTCCTTCCTCAAGCCGTTGCTGTCACTGGGCTTTTTATCGCAAAAGGAGTTGTGGTTTCTGTCAAAGACAACACAGGCCAGGTCCAACATTTGCGCAATATTGAAGGAAAAAAAATCTGGGATGGCCCATTAGTTGTTTTAACAAGTCGCACGAGCGCATCGGCCGCAGAAATTGTCGCTCAAACGCTGCAAGACTATGGCCGGGCAATCCTCGTGGGTGACCCTGAAACTTTTGGGAAAGGAACCTTTCAAACGTTTACTTTAGAATCTGCAAACTATGGAAAAGTCAATCCCAAAGGAGAATTTAAGGTGACACGAGGGCGTTATTACACCGTATCTGGAAAAAGCCCTCAATTGACAGGGGTTAAAACGGATATCATCGTTCCTGGCCTGTTTTCTGAAATGGAAATTGGAGAAAAATACTCAAAATTCCCCGTTGGAACAGACCAAATTCAAGCAAATTTTCAAGATGATCTATCGGATATTCCAGCAATGCACCGATTTCAAATCAATCGGATCTATAAGGATAATCAGCAAACGATTTTAAACACCTATAGTCTCTACATCGAAACACTGAAAAAAAATTCACAAGAGCGCATTAGTCAAAATAAAAACTATCAAAACTTTTTAACCGAAATTGCTAAAAAAGACGAAACCCTGGAATCTTCTGATTTTTTTGGGCAGAACGATCTCCAGCTCACAGAAACGCTTAATATCATAAAGGATCTGATTATCTTTATGGAATTGAGTAAGGCAATTGATAGACAAGCTGCGTAGCTTGACAAAGTCACATTAGACAAGACTTTTTTTGAGCGCCAAAGCTCCCGGGGTTCGAAGATCGCAAATGGCTAGTATTGGCCAATACAACCCGATTTGCGATCTTCGAACCATGGAGCTTTCACGCCAAAAAAAGTTTTTGTCTAATGGGACTTTGTCAAGGTCGGTTTAAGGAGGGGTTCCTCGGGCTCCTTCTTCATACCACTTACGCAAAGAGCGTATCGACGACTCTACCTTTTCTATTAACGCACGCTGCCCTATCTTTTTATCCAGATGCGCAAAATCAGACCAACAAATGGGCGTGCCGAATACACATGCGGTTTTACCCCAAAGCTTTGGCAGAAGCCTTTTACGATTCCAGATTTTAAAAGAACCGTGAATATAGGCTGGAATGACAGCGGATTTTGAACGAGAAACAAGAACAGCAATACCTGGCTTTAACGCTCCTAAAGCATTATCAAAACATCTTTTTCCCTCTGGAAAAAGGATGATTTTTTTTCCCTCTTCAAGCAGTCCGCAGACTGTTTTAAATACAGCGATATCCCCGGCTCCCCCTTTGATCGGATGGGTATTGAGGCCACGAATAAGCCCGCCAAAAAAAGGGTTTTTAAATAGGCCTTCCCGAGCCAGGAAATGAACCTCTTGGGGCCAGGAGATGGCAAGAATTGGGGGATCGTAAAAGGAGGCGTGATTAGCTGCGATGATTGCATTTTCTTGATAAAAATGCTCTAATCCATAGGTTCTATGATGGTAGAAAACCTTAAAAAACCACCAGGTTGAAAAAATAATGACTCTATAGAGCCAGGAGAGTTTTTGAGAGTTGCGCCAAACGGGTTTCATAACATTTTCTTTGTGTATTTAATAATTTCTTCTACGACTTGTTCAACACTCAAATGGGTCGTATCAACTGTATAGGCATTTTCGGGACAGCGCAATGGGGCAATTTCGCGCGTTGAATCCGCAGCATCTCGACGATTTATTTCAGAGAAAAATTGCTCTTTGCTTAAAAGTGCTGTTTCTTTTGGTGATTTAACGAGCAGCTCTTCCATTCTACGTTCAGCGCGAATCGCTGGATCTGCAGTCAGAAAAATCTTTACTTCGGCCTGGGGGAAGACGACCGTTCCTAGATCTCTTCCTTCAAATACAGCATTTCGGCTCGAGCCAAATCGATGTTGGATCGGCAAAAGAGCATCTCTGACTTCTCTTAAAGCGGAGACAGCTGAAACACAGGCGGTCACAGGTCTTGATCGGATGGCCTCTGTGACATCATGCCCATTCACAAAATAATACTTTTGATTATTCCCATCGGTAATATTAAAATCAAATTCCGATAGAAGCTTTTCTATTATTTGAGAATCGTGGAGATCGACGTTTTTTTGCAAACAGACCCAAGCAAAAGCGCGATACATCGCTCCGGTATCAAAATAAGAAAAATGCAATGCATTTGCGACCTGCCGAGCTACAGTTGTTTTCCCAGTGCCGGATGGGCCATCAATTGTAATGATCATTAATGCATCCTTAAAAAGAAGTAGACAATCGGTGTTGTCATTAAAAGCGAATCAACCATATCTAACACACCACCTAAACCGGGTAGCGTATTGCTGTCTTTAACAACAGCATCTCTCTTTAATAGAGATTCTGCAAGGTCTCCAATTTGACCAAAAACACCGATAAATAATCCCAATATAATCGATTCTGGCAAACTTAAATGGAACGTTCCATTTGAAAATTTCTCGCCTAGAAAATGAAATCCTACGCTTAGTAAAACAGAGGCAAATAAACCCGAAATGGCCCCTTCGATGGTTTTTTTAGGACTGAGAAGAGGCGCTAATTTACATTTCCCCCACAATCTTCCCACAAAGTAACCTGTAACATCGGTAATTTTCGTTACTGCAATCAGATACACGAGCCACCACTTCCCCTCTTGAATCACTCCGTGATGTGAAAATGGGTAGAGAACGCCTAGTAAAAAACTAAGCGGCGCCGCAACATAACATACGCCAAAAAATTGAACGGCGATATTGGGCAGGGCATTGGTTGTATCTTTGAAGTGATTGATAAAGAAAAGGATAGCACCGACTGCCAATATTAAAACAGGAAGTTCTGGAAAATTGACAAAGAGCAAGGAGGCATAAAAAGCTGCTACTTCAAGAGCTGCCAAAGTGACCATCAGTGCCGTTTGCGGCTGGATGTCTTTAGCTCTTGCCAATTGAGCATATTCCCATACGCCAATAGCAGCAAGCGCTGCGACAACGAGCATTAACAAAAAACTAATCAGGCCATTTGAGGAAAAAATAATTAAACTCGCGACTGATACTCCAATCACAGAAGAGACCACAAGCCTCCGATTTAAATCTGCCATCCGCTTGCGTGTCATAAGCCTCCAAAACGCCGTTCTCGGTATTGATATTCTCTAATCGCTTTTAAAAGTTCTTTCTCATTAAATGACGGCCATAACACATCTGTATGATAGAATTCACTATAAGAGAGTTGCCAGAGCAAGAAATTACTCTGTCGTTTTTCACCACTGGTGCGAATTAAAATCTCAGGATCAGGCCACTTGGCTGTATCCAAGCGGCTTGCGATCATTTTCTCTGATATATCCGCTTTTGAAATCGCGCCGTCTTTATAATCATCCAAAAGGCTCACCATTGCGCGCCTGATGTCATCTCTTCCACCATAATTAAGAGCTAACACGAGATCGATTTTCTCACCCTTTGATGTTGCAATCTTCGACTCTGCAATGGACTCTTGCAAGTCTTGCGGCAAAAGAGAAAGATCCCCAATGGCATCTAGGCGCACTCCTTCTTGGATCATCGCCTTGCGCTGTTTATTTAAATAAACCTTAAACAAATGCATTAATGCACTCACCTCTTCTGGTGAACGGCCCCAATTTTCTGTAGAAAAAGCATAAACTGTAAGAATTTTTACGCCGAGATTCGATGCTGCCCTAACAATTCGCGTTAAGTTTTCCGCCCCCTTCCAATGGCCTACGATGGGAGGAAGCCCACGGTTCTTTGCCCATCTGCGGTTTCCATCCATAATGATTGCGATATGATTCGGCACCTTTAACGACTTAAGGTCTAAATCTACGGTTTCATTCTCTTCTAATGCTTCAATAATCAAGGAGTTCATGCTCTACTCATTAAAAAAATTTTGAAGGAAAATCGTCTCGTCTCTTCTAGGCCCCAAAGAAAGGATGCTTACTGGAGCTCCTACCAGTTCTGAAATTCTCTTGAGATACCGGTGTAAATTGGACGGCAGCGCATCAAATGAAGAGATCCCCTTTGTTGAAACACCCCAACCTGGCAGTGTCTCATAAATGGGTTCCACTTCTTCAAAATGCTCTATGACAGGCGGTGGAGTTTGAAGAATTTTCCCTTTAAATCGGTATCCCGTACAGATTTTAATTTCTTTTAGCTGATCTAACACATCGAGCTTAGTCACTGCAAGTGAGTCAACGCCGCTTAAGTTCACTGCAAAACGGACTAAACAGGCATCAAACCACCCCATCCGTCGGAATCTGCCCGTCGTTGTCCCCACTTCTCGCGCTGTGACATTATCTAAAAAGAACTCTAGCTCTTGTGTTGTAAGCGCTGTTGGCAAGGGACCTGCTCCCACACGCGTCGTATAAGACTTTACAACCCCAATTGAATGATCGATCCGGCTAGGGCCAATGCCAGCGCCGCCTGTAATTCCAGAAGAAATCGTACTCGAAGAGGTCACAAAAGGATAGGTTCCAAAACTAATATCTAACAGAGTCCCATGAGCCCCCTCAAAGAGCACTTTTTTCTTGTGATTCAACTCTTGAGCAACCCTCTCTTCGACATCAGAAACAAAGGGCTTCAAAGCCTCTCCATAAGCTGCGTATTCATTAAAAATTTCCTCAAAAGACAACTCTTTCTGCTTAAATACCGCTGTTAACTCGCAATTTTTTAACGCAATGCTGATTTTTAGTCGCTTTTCTAATAAGGATCGATCAACCAATTCACAAATGCGAATCCCATTGCGGGCTGTCTTATCGATATAACAAGGGCCAATTCCTCTGCCCGTTGTCCCAATCGCATTGGCCCCTTTTTGCTCTTCGTACAGTCTATCCAATAATCTGTGATACGGGAAAATAACATGGGCATAGGGAGAGAGGTGCAATCGTCCCTTAACCTGGACCCCCCTCTCCTCCAACCCCTGGATTTCGGCCAGCAGAACCTTAGGATCGATGACGGTTCCCCCCATAATAAAACAGTGCACATGAGGGTACAAAATCCCTGAAGGGACCAAATGAAAACGGTACTCTGAGTCCCCTACAACAATCGTATGACCCGCATTATTTCCCCCTTGAGAGCGAACGATACATTCTGCCTTTTCCGCAAGCAGGTCGATCACCTTGCCCTTCCCCTCATCACCCCATTGCATCCCGATTACAACAATACTTTGCATATTTTTCCCGTTTAATGTTTCCAAAAGGATAATTGATATGCCATTTCCACGGGTAATTTTTTTTTCGTCCGAACTTATAAGTAGACAGAATCCACCTAGATACGTAGACTTCTCTATAAAAATTACCACTAGAGGCCATATGGAAAAGCAAAAAAGATGGCAGCGCTACCTAATTATTGTAGCCATCCTATTAACCGTTTACAATATTCTACCCACTGTTTTTTATTATTCAAAACCTTTGAGCTCTCCTGTTGACGAAAAACGGGCAGGCGCTGTCGCGGAATCGATCGCGGAAAGAGTCAATGATCTGGAACCACAGGCTGAGAAATGGATACATTCCTTTTGTAAGCTCATTAAAATTAAGCCTCTATCCGTCCTCACAGATCCAAAACTACCAGAATTTATTACAATTACTTTTAAAAACGCAGAAGAGGCGAACCGATTACGCAGCTATCTTCCAAGAGCTGGCGCCCTCATCTCTTTTGTTCCAGCTCAACTGTCCTTATATGATCCTGCGAATACGGAATCCAAAACGGTTACCATTCAAAGAAGAATTCCCGTCCATCTTGAAAAAAAGGACCTCAAAAATTATTACCAGTTTTCGTTAAAATTTGATGAAAAAGGGGTTCCGACTCCCCTCTATCGCGGTTTAGTCAACGATCGAGCTCTTCAAATCGGGATGTCTCTTGGAGGCCCTAGCGAAAATGCGCAATATGCACATGGTCTGTCCGATAATATCGATGACCCTCAAGCGCAAGATCTTCTCATTTCTTTAGCGCAAAATATTCTATCTTTTGCAAAAGTGTATGGAGAAAGCTCGCCAATCGCGCAGCGCTACTTCGCCTCCTTTACCCAAATTGAAGGCGTTAACCGCGCTCAGCTCGTCCAAAACTTCATCCACTCTTTAGAAGCGTTAAAAACAACGCTTACACAAGAGAAATCCGCCCTTTTAGAAGAGTCTCAAAGACTTAAATCTCAAGGAAACTTTTTAGAGACTGTGAAACAACAGAGACTAGAACAGGTGACCTCTAGAGAAAAAACTCTTGAATCTGCAATTGCAATTATCAAAAAGAACAACCTCCTATTTGCCTCTGGTCAGGACCCTTGGAATTACTCCTCTTTAGGCGCTCTATTACAAACAAATACTTCTGACAAAATTCAAGTCATTTCTCTAAAAGGCAAAAACCCGTTTATTGATCAGTTGACAATCGACTGGGGAACTGAAAAGATTTATCTCACTCTACATCCTGACTTCCTCGCCTTTAAAAAGGAAATAGCTCAAGGTCCTCATGCGACCTATCTCAATGACCAATCCGATCAATTGCTCTATAATGAGATCGCTTATCTCTCCCGCTTGTCGTCCGAAACGATCACCCCATTTCAAGATGCTTTTGAAGTCGAACTCAATCAGCTAACGAACAGCAAAAGCTTTCTCGCAATGCGCTTAAGCACTATTGCTCAAGCTCAAGTAGACCAGCTCAAAGAGACCCTTCTTAACACATGGAATCCAACCCACCCCGATTTAAATCGAGAGAATTTACCCATTTACGATTACGAAACGTTTTTGAACCTACCCGCCGATAAACAAACACTCTGTCTTGTGATCTACGCTCCGTCTCTTTACAGAAATGTCCCTCCCCAAGGCCTGCACATGAATTCTATTTATGTGATTGCCAAAGGAATGGATAAAATTATCCAAAGACTTCAAGAAGAAACTCCGTCCTCCCAGAAGCAGCAATTCATCCAAGACTTCAATCAGCTGCGCACTATCCTACAGCGCCATAACTTCGTCGGATATTCTGGAAATTCCTATTCTTTGAGTCGCGATTTCTCTCAAGACTTCCTATTTGAAGGAGAAGATTATTTTCAAACGACCCTCAAAGCGACACGAGAAGATTTTACTGTCCATGGAACTAAGCGTTATGCCGTTCTTGAGTTCACAGATCTTGAGCAGAGGATCTTAACAGAAAATAAAATTGACAACCGCCTCCACGAAGATCTTCTCAAATGGCGCGATGACTATATTGCAGCGCAGCTGAGCATTAAAGGGATTTCTAAATCGGATGTGCCAAAACCGACTCAAAACGTCTATTGGAATAACTTCAAACTCAGTTTCATTAAATATTTCCGCGGCGATGATCGCAAAATCTTACATTGGGGGCTTGATTTATCTGGCGGGAAAACCGTTCAGATTGAGTTGCGCGATTCCAATAATCGACTTGTCACCAATGAATTGGATATTAAGCAAGGGATCAACGAGCTCTATAATCGCGTCAATAAAATGGGGGTCTCAGAAGTGAGCATCCGCCAAGAAGGCAATTATATTACGCTCGACTTTCCAGGCTCTCAAGGATTATCGGCAGCAGACCTTGTCAAGGCCTCTTCGATGTATTTCCATATCGTCAACGAGAAATTTAGTCCAAATAACGCCTCTCTCTCCGATTCCGTTAATCGCTTCCTTCAAGAAGTTTGGAATGAAGCTGTTGTCACAAACCGCAAGCAATCTGAAGAGATCAACGCAATTGCATGGAAACATCTTTATGGAGATTCCATGGATCCAGATGCCGTGCAGCCCCGCAGTGAATCCGCACGAATTTTGTATGCTAATGGCCTAAGACTTGCTGACTCCCAAGAAATGAATATTTCCAGCGCCTTCAATGAAATTTACTCCAAGATCTCCCTTTTCCGAGGAGATGATTTTACAAATTGGCAAGGACAAACACATCCCTTAGTGATTGTCTTCCGCAATTTTGCATTGGAAGGCTCTAACCTTGAAACGGTGCATTCTTCTTATGATGTCTCAAAAGGAAATTTCTTAAGTTTTTCCATTAAAGGATCCTACTCTACAAAAGAGGGACATAAACTCACTCCTCGTGATGACCTCCATGCTTGGACATCCCAATTTGCTAAAGAAAAGATCACAGGAACACCTGTTGAAACCTATTCCAATGGACGGGGCTGGAGAATGGCCGTTGTCCTCAATGGTTCAATTATCAGCGCGCCAACTTTAGATTCGGCCTTAAAAGACAGCGCTATGATTACAGGAAGTTTTACTCAAAGAGAAGTGAACCAATTAGAAGCTGATTTAAAAGCAGGCTCCTTAAGCTTCACCCCTTCTATTTTATCTGAGAAAAACGTGAGCCCAGAACTTGGGAGCAAAGAGCGCTCCAAGGGCATTCTATCAACAGTTCTCTCTTTAGCTCTTGTTATCGGGATTTTGATTGGTTATTACAGATTTGCAGGAGCTGTTGTATCAGTCACTGTCTTATTCACCCTATTGATCATGTGGGCAACGCTTCAAAACTTAAATGCCACCATGACCTTGGCGGGTATTGCCGGGATTATATTAACCCTTGGAATGGCAGTAGACGCAAACGTTCTCGTATTCGAAAGGATTCGAGAAGAATTTGCAATTAGCAACCGAATTGCACCTGCAGTCCATGCCGGTTACCGCAAAGCCTTTTCAGCTATCTTAGACTCTAATGTCACAACCATTATCGCTGCGATGGTACTACTCCATTTCGACTCAGGACCAATTAAAGGATTTGCCGTCACTTTAATCATTGGAATTATTGCTTCCATGTTTACGTGCTTATTTGTAACACGCTTTTTCTTTACTGGCTGGGTTCAAAACCCCGCTAATAAAGTGCTCAACATGAGAAACTTCTTTAAAGCGAAGCATTTTGACTTCCTCAAACACACCAAGCTGACTGTCATCTGTTCCTCTGTGATCATTCTCATTGGATCTTATATGCTCATCCAAGAGAGAAATACCCTATTCGGAATGGATTTTAAGGGAGGCTATGCGCTGAACGTCGAAATACAGCCACATGCACATGGCAATTATCGACAAGAAGCTGAAGAGGCACTCCTTAAACAAGGAGCTTTCGCTCAAGACATCCAAATCCGCGAGCTTAGCCCCTCGAACCATATTCGGATCTTTTTAAGCCGATCTTTAAATGAAGCAGGCCATCCTTTTTATGGAATGCCCCTTGAAAATGAAACCCATGACATGGGATTCCCCTATGAGAGCAATCCTAAAATTGTCTGGGTCGTTCAAGCCTTAGAAAAGTCCAATATCCATTTAAATCCGCATACATTGCAAAATTTAAACAAGAACTGGACTGCTGTCAGTGGTCAAATGTCAGATACAATGCGCAATAATGCACTCTTAGGCTTATCCATTGCACTTCTTTGCATCTTGGTATACATCACCATCCGCTTTGAATTTAAGTATGCTATTTCAGCAACGATCTGCCTAGCGCACGATCTACTGTTTACTGTCGGTGTCATGGCGATTTTACACGCCATGAAAGTGCCCATTCAAATCGATCTTAATACGGTTACAGCTTTGATGACAATGATCGGGTTCTCATTAAACGATACGATCATCGTTTTTGATAGAATTCGTGAAGATGTTCGCCTGATGCGAAAATCAAGCTTTACGGAAATCATCAATCACGCTTTAAATGTGACTTTAAGCCGGACCATGTTGACATCGGGAACAACGCTGTTCATCCTCACCCCATTAATTGTAATGGGAGGAAGCACACTTTTTGGTTTTGCTCTTGTCATGGGTATTGGTGTTATTTTTGGAACGCTGTCTTCCCTCTTCATTGCGGCGCCTCTCATGAAATATTTTCATGATAAAGAGATCGCCCGAGAAGAAAAGACGCTATTAACTTAAGAAACCCAAGAGCCCAAAAAATGGCGATGATCCACCGTGATCCAATTTGGGTCTACCCAAAAGTTGACCCGAAGTGGCATCAGACAATCATTAAAGAATTTAGCATCCATCCTGTGACGGCCCATATTTTGGCTGCGCGTCATTTTACAACTGCGGAAGAAATTCATGATTATCTCTATGCCAAACTCCCCGATCTTCACGATCCTAACCTCTTTCCCGATATGGATAAGGCGGTTAACCGGGTAGTCCAAGCATTAAAAAGAAAAGAAAACATCCTCGTCTATGGAGATAATGATGTGGATGGGATTACCTCAACCTCTTTGCTCACCGAATTTTTACAATTCATCGGCGCAAACGTCTTCTTTTATGTTCCCAATCGCAACAGCTTAAGCCAAAGCCTAATGCTCGATGCCCTCGAGTATGCCATCTCTAAAAACTGCAAACTCATTATCACAGTCGATTGCGGAATTACGGCAGCAAAAGAAATCGCAGTGGCCGTTAGCAAAAATGTCGATGTGATCGTAACAGACCACCATGAGCCCACCGCTAAAATCCCCCATTGCATCGCTACTTTAAATCCAAAATTAATCAACAGCACCTATCCCAATCGAAATCTGACAGGCGTTGGAGTCGCTTTTAAACTAGCTCACGCCATTACAAACTATCTCATTTCAAATGGATTGATTAGCCCAAGCAAGATCGATCTCAAGCGTTATCTCGATTTAGTAGCTCTTGGAACCATTGCAGACATGGGCTCTTTACTTGGCGAAAATCGCATTCTTGTCCGCTATGGACTGCGTCAACTGCGCAAAACAAAACGGATCGGCCTCGCCAAACTCTTTGCCGTCTGCGATCTAAAACTTGGAGACATCACTCCGATCGACATCGCCTCAAAAGTCGCTCCCCGCCTAAACAGCTTAGGCCGCATTGCAGATCCCCGAAAAGGAGTTGAGCTCCTGCTCATACGCGATCCCGTCGCAGCAGAGAGCCTCGCTAAAGAACTCGATCTCAACAATATTGAAAGACAAAAAATTGAAAGACGCGATCTCGAAGAAGTAGAAGCCTATATTCTCAAAAACCCTCAAATCTTAAATCACCGCGCCATCGTCCTCGAGTCCAAGAACTGGCATCCAGGGATCATCCCCATTATTACTGCGCGTATTGCCAAACAATATAATCGCCCGACCATCGTGATTGCAATTGATCAAGGCCTTGGAAAAGGCTCCATCCGAACAATCAACGAATTCCCCCTCCTTCCCCACTTGCACAGTAACGCCGATCTTTTCGTTAATTTTGGGGGCCACGACTTTGCAGCAGGCCTTACTATCAAAGAAGAGAATATCGAAAAATTCAAACACAATTTCATTGCAGCTGCCGATAAGATCTTAAAAGAGAATGATGTCATCGCTAAAATCCAACTCGATGCCAAGATTAATTTTAAGGACCTCACCTTTGACTTCATGGAATCCTTTAATCTTTTAGAACCTTTTGGCAATGAGAACCCAATCCCCATCCTATATTGCGATGCAAAACAAGTTTGGCCTCCAAAGGTCGTTGGAAAAACACACCTCAAGCTCTATCTCGAGCAAAATGACCGGATGTTAGAGGGGATTGGATTTGGAATGGGAGAGAAGAAATCACGCCTCTGCAAAAAAAACATCCTTCTGCACTTAGCCTTTACGCCCCACATCAATAACTTCTTAAATAAATCGAGCATCCAACTGCAAGTGCGCGACTTCCAAGTTGCTGCAGATGAGTAAAGGCGAAAGGTTAAATTAATGAGGGAGTTGAAAATGAAAAGAAGTTATAGATGCCGAAAAACCTTTCCATCTGGGTAGCTGCATGGCTTTCAGTGTCTAAAAACTTCAAATCATTACTTTTTCATAATCCGTTAATTAGACCTCTTTCGAAATTCGCTTTGCTCGAAAAAATCGATAATTTTTGAGCAGGTCCAAAATCATCTTTTGAGAGCCACGTGCTTGCACATGGCCGAAAAAGATGGTTTTGGAAATGCCAAAAAGAACGATTTTAGCGAGCAAATGGAATTTCGAAAGAGGGTCTATTATACTGCAGTCGGCCTGTCTAGTTTTTGGGGACCACCATATTCGGTTCGGTTTTTCGCAAATTGACATATCCTATTGGACATAGGCGATTTGCGAAAAATCCGAATCCAACGTTAAAAGCGCGAATTTGGGTATCAAATAAAATTTTTCCGCACTTAGGTATTCTCCGAATACCTATAAGGAAAAATCATCGAGAGATGAATCGATTTTTCCCTTGTGAACTGTCCAATTTATTGTTTCACAATCCCTAACTCTAAAAAGGCCTCAACGTCTGCAATGGCCACTTTTAAAGCGCTATCCCAGAACTCTTTTTTGGTAAGATCCACTTTAAGATGCTTCTCTGCTAAATCCTCAATCGACATCTGTCCACTATCTCTAAGCAGTGCATCGTATTGATCTGCAAATGCAGAACCTATCGCTTGAGCTTTTGCGTAGAGTCCTAAGCTAAATAAATACCCAAAAGTATAGGGGAAATTATAGAAGGGGAGCTCTGAAATATAAAAATGCATCTTAGAGACCCAGAAATGTGGATGGTATTCATCCAATTGATCCTTAAATGCCTTTTTTTGCGCGTCGAGCATTAAAGCACTCAGCTCACTTGCTGACACAAATCCCATTTTGCGCCTTTCATACAGCGCGCACTCAAATAAAAACCGCGCGTGAATATTCATTAAGAAAACCACACTCCGCTGAATTTTATTCGATAACAAGGCCAATTTTTCTTGCTTAGAGCTTGCTTTTTTCAATAGAGAATCAATCACGAGCATTTCTGCAAAGGTCGATGCCGTTTCTGCGATATTCATCTTATAGTTTTGATAAGGACTTGGGGCTTTTTCGACCATATGATTATGATACGCGTGCCCAAGCTCATGCGCTAGCGTCGCAACATTGGATGCCGTTCCCGAATAGGTCATAAAAATGCGACTTTCCTTTGATTTTGGAAAAGCAACACAAAATCCCCCAGCAGCTTTGTTCGGACGATCTTCCGCTTCTACCCACTGATCCTTAAAAGCCTTATCCGCAAAAGCTGCCATGTTGGGAGAAAAAGAACCAAACTGCTCAACAATTAATGCACATGCATCGCTATATGCAATCTTATCCCCATCTCCTGGTAAAAACGGTGCTTCGACATCCGCCCAAGAAAGCTTTTTTACATTTAATAGATTCGCTTTAAGCCCCAAGAAGTGAACAAATGGAGCCTTATGCTTCTCCACACAATCCCACATGACTTGCAACGTTTGATGCGTCATTCGATTTTCAATAAGGGGCTCTTTCAGAAAGTCAGACCATCCTCTCTTTTCATAAATCTTTAACCGAAATCCTGAAAGGTGGTTAAGCACCTGAGCAAAAATGGATTCCTGTTCTTTCCAAATTTTTCCAAGATCTCGAAAAGTCACTTGACGCACATCGCGATCGGGACTTCCTAAACGATTTTCAGCCTGCCCCATGGAAAGCCCATCCAATTTCAACCGCCCCACGCATTCTGAATACATCTGGTTCCACCCATGCAATCCATCAATTGCGAGCGTCGAAATGAGCCCCTCCATTGCAGCGGATAATTTTTCTCTGACAAGAGCTCTTCTCTCTTTTAAAAAGAAGGCAATGGGCGATCCATGCGGTGATTGAATCAGTTGAGTGAAAGCCACTTCATCGAAGTGGTGCAACCATTCATCAAATTTATGAAGGACACTTTGATAGTCAGCATCTAACTGGGAGGCGATCGCTATTAATGGGGAGGCTTTTTCATCTTGAACATTTTGCGCCTGAAGGCAATGACCTAATGCAGTCAGCTCACGCAACTCCAAATCGCAGGCTTCTAAATCTTTGAAGAACACAGCTGGATTTAAAAAATCCAGTTGAGAAATACGGTCCGCTAAAGAGCGAATTGATTTCTCAACTGATAACGGAAGGAAACAATCGAGATTCCATTTCATAAAATCCTACATTCAAAATATATCTTTTTGAGTATAGAGGGAATTGCAAAACTCCATCTGAAACCCAAATTCGCACTTTTAACGTCGGATTCGGATTTTTCGCAAATCGCCTATGTCCAATAGGATATGTCAATTTGCGAAAAACCGAACCGACATTAAAATCATCAAATTTGGTCTCCAAAGCTATACTGCAGTCGGCCTGAAACTTGGAATTTGGACCTGCGCCAAAGCCCCGAGGATCGTCGATCTTAAGTCGCCCCATATTGTTAATATGGGGCGACTTAAGATCGATGATCCGCGGGAGCTTTCGCGCAGGTCCAAATTCCTAGTTGCTGACCGAGTTGGGTATAGCTCTGAGGTTGCAAAAACAATCCGTATATTAACGGAATTACAAGACTTGAAGTAACGCGCAATTATGGCATGTCTATTGATAAAAAAACCCCGATAGAATCGGGGTTTTTTGAAAATAATCTCAGGCAATAAAAACAACTAGATTTTGATATAACGCTCGCCGGGTTTCATTCCGCCACCAGGTGTTGGGATCCCAGAGGATGGCATATCTTTTGTTGGAACATCGCGTCCTTCACAAATATTTCTTGCTCGCTCTCTCCACTTCTCAACAGCTTCAACAAATAAAGGAGCAAAACGTCTTAAAGCAGAAGCATCAGCGCCCACTCCCATTTCAATAATAGCATGCATCAAAATAAGCTCTTCAGGAACTGCAACGCCCATTCCGCCACCTGCCATTCCACCACCTAGCATTGATCCTTCCATCAATACTTCATAAAGTCGTAAGCGCAGTGTAGGATCTTTAGGCAATCCATCTAGAATAGGAGAATACAGATATAGCCGATCTGAATTAGGCTCGTAAGTGAGATGCAGAGAAAACGCGTTATCGATACCTAAAATACAGGTATGATTTTCATCTAATACCAACTCCAGATTGAGTTCTTTACCAAATTCTCTTAAATTTGCCTTGGCATTTTCCAATGACATAGATCAGTCCCCTTCGTTGTTCGATTTTTTAGTGTAATGCATTGCCGTATTTAAAAACGAGTTTTTTAAATTAAAATTTAAGAAGCCACTCTCTGCCCAAAAATTCCACTTCTCATGTGAAAAAAATATTCTTCTTTAGGCTTTAAAATAGCAACAAAAAAAAAATTGCCATTTATCAGACAAAATTATACATAGAGAATATGACTCAAAAAAAAGACTACCTTATTTTTCCTGGGCTCCCGAGTCCTTTAGGCGCAACACAGCTTAAAGACCTTTTTAATTTTGCACTATTTTCTGAGCACGCAATGCACGTGACTCTCTGCCTTTTTACATCGGATGATAAAAAGCCATTGATAGAGATTATACTTGATCCAAAACTCCATCGAACAGGTTTTATATGGCATGTTGCAATCCAGGGGCTTGAATCGCTTGATTTCGAATATGGATATCGCATTTTAGGAGAGAAAACCCCTCTGTCCCGTTTCGATGACAAGAAAATCTTAAGCGACCCCTATGCACGCGCGCTCAACACATCCCATGTATGGGGGCATAAAGAAAATACAACCCCTCCTCTTGGTGTAATGACTGCAGAGACTCCTTTTGACTGGGAAGGCGATGTTCCTCCAAATATTGCAATCAAAGATCTCATTATCTACGAAATGCAGGTCCGCTCCTTTACACAGCACAGCTCGAGTCACGTCGCCTCCCCTGGAACATTTTTGGGAATCATTGAAAAAATTCCTCATCTTAAAACGTTAGGAATCAATGCTGTTGAATTGATGCCCATCTTCGAATTCGATGAATGTGAAATCCAAATAAAAAACCCCAAGACGGGAGCCTCTTTAATGAACGTCTGGGGATACTCGACGATCAACTTCTTTTGCCCCATGAATCGCTTTGGAACAGGATCAAAAAACAGTTCCACATTGGATGAATTTAGATCTCTAGTTAAAGCCTTTCATAAAAACGGGATCGAGGTATATCTCGATGTTGTCTATAACCACACTGCAGAAAGCCATAAGGCGGGTCCTTATTTCTCCTTTAGAGGAATCGATAATCAAGTCTATTACATGCTCGATCTTAAGGGTGAGTATCTCAATTTTTCGGGAACTGGAAATACCTTTAACTGCAACCACCCAGTTGTGGCGCAATTGATTCTAGATTCTTTACGTTATTGGGTCATTGAAACCCATGTCGATGGATTCCGTTTTGATTTGGCCTCCATTTTAACGCGCGGTGAAGATGGAAATCCTTTAGATAAGCCTCCTATTGTCGAGGCAATTACCCATGATCCGGTGCTAGCTAATATCAAACTGATTGCAGAGGCATGGGATGCGGGGGGGCTCTATCAAGTTGGCAATTTTCCATCCGATGGAAGATGGTGTGAATGGAATGGAAAATTTAGAGATGTTGTCCGTCGCTTTATTAAGGGGTCGGATCAAACCGTTGGCGATTTTGCGCGCGTCATGACGGGGTCGGCGGATCTCTATGGATCCACTCGTAAGCCCTATCACAGTATTAACTTCGTGACAGCCCACGATGGTTTCTCTTTGAAAGATCTTGTGAGCTATCAAGACAAGCACAATATAGAAAATGGGGAAGGGAACCGAGATGGCGCCAATGATAATGAAAACTGGAATTGCGGGGCTGAAGGAGAGACATCCGATCCTAAAATCCAGGCATTGCGCTCAAGGCAAATGCGCAATTTAGTGACTGCTCTATTAGTTGCTATTGGGACGCCGATGATTTTAATGGGTGATGAGTATGGTCACACGCGCTATGGCAATAATAATACCTGGTGTCAAGATGGGGATCTCAATTTTTTTCTATGGGATGAGCTGAAAAAAAATGCTTCCTGGCTCCGTTTTTATCATTTGATGATTGCCTTTAGAAATCAAAACCCTCTATTCAAACGCTCTGATTTCTTAAAGGATTCTGAAATCGACTGGCATGGATGGGAACCACTTAAAGCAAACTGGAGTGGAAATAGTCGCTTTTTAGCTTACACCCTAAAAGATCCATTAAACCATTGTGACCTTTACATCGCCTTTAACATGGATTTTAAAACGGCGCACATTCATCTCCCCCCTTATTCTAATGGGAAGAAATGGTATCGAGTTGTGGATACCGCGCTAGAGGCTCCGAACGATTTCATCAAAGACCCCCGCTCTGAAGAGCCATTAAAGGACGCTTATGATATAGTGGGGCATTCAGTTTTAATTGCTAAATTGTTCTAAATTTATTAACAATTTGGACAATCACATCAACACAGTGCTCAATCTCCTCAAGCGTCGTATAGCGACTTAAAGAAATACGAATAGAAGATTTAGAAACTTTTGCATCTACTCCCATCTGATTGAGAATTCGAGAGGGTTCTAATGCCCCTGAAGAACAGGCTGAACCGTGGCTAACAGCAATTCCAGCAAGATCTAAAGAGATCAACAAATCCTCTCCACTAACCCTTGGAAAAGAAATATTGGATGTGTTCACGACTCTAGGGCCCTGTCCATTGATGATGACAGGTGAAATCCGATCAATAAGCTCAACCTCTAATCGCTCTTTTAATGCCTTCATCAGCTCTGTGCCTTTGGGCAATTCCAGATGGAGTAATTCTACAGCTTTCGCAAGTCCCATAATACCGGGGAGATTTTCAGTCCCCGATCGCCGTCCCATCTCTTGTCCGCCTCCAGTACACTGAGGATGTAAGGCTAGAGAAGAGCGAATAATGGCAAAACCCACCCCTTTGGGTCCATGGAACTTATGAGCCGAAAAACCTATCCCTGCAACCCCTTTGGGGATTTGAAAAAGCTCTTTACCCATTAATGCAACCCCATCGACAATAAATGGGATCTTAGCGTTTAGAGCAATCTCTGCAATGGCCTCGATATCGGTTTTTACGCCTGTTTCACTATTTACAGCTGATAAAACAATGAGCTTCGTGTCGGGTCGAATTGCTGCCATGACAGCTTCTGGTCGGATAGCCCCCCACAGGCCAGCTGGTAAATGAGAGATTCTCTCTTCCTTTGTGATTTCTTTTAAGGTTTGATAGACGCAGGAGTGTTCCACATCGGATGTGATGATATGCCAAGAATTGGTCGGGGGAATAAGCCCTCTCAGTAAAAGATTCATCGATTCTGTACCCCCTGAAGTAAAAATGACCTCAGTTGGTTTCACTTGAAAAACCTTAGCAATTGTCTCGCGCGCTTTGACTAATCGAGAGCGCGCTTCTTGGCCAAAAGAATGGGCACTGGAGGGATTTGAAGGAGGAGAAGAGAGCTCCTGAGTCATCGCTTCTACAACGCGGGAATCGATCTCGGTTGTTGCGTTGTTATCTAAATACACACGTTTATTCATTGACCCTAACCATTAAAACAGTGATGTTATCACTTCCTCCCTTTTCCAGGGCGGTATGAATCAATATTTGAACGATTTGTTGAACCAGGAGCTCCTGAGAAATAATGTCCCTGATCTCCTCATCGGATACAAGATCTGTTAACCCATCACTGCACAGGAAATAAAGGTCATTATTTAAAATAGAGAGGATCCCAATATCAGGTAGAACATAGAGGCCGGATCCAAGAGCTTTAGTAATCACATTTTTATAGGGGAAATTGACACTACTCTTTTCATCGAGAACTTGCTGGGCAATCAAGGAAGATCTCAGGGAATGATCTAAGCTTAGCTGCTCTAACACGCCCTTGCGAAATCGATAGAGGCGACTATCCCCTACATGGGCATAAACTAAGTGTTCTTCTTGAATGAGAAAGCAGCTAAGCGTTGTTCCCATGCCAAACAGCTTCGAATCGCGCTGGGCCATTTTCCAAATTCTTTCATTGGCAACTTCAACCGCTTCCCGCAACAGCTGACTTGTTTGTTCTATAGAGGTTAAGGGAATTTCTCGAACAGATTGACAGACCTTAGCAACAGCTTCAGAGGCCGCCACTTCCCCTGCATTATGTCCACCCATCCCATCAGCTAGAATAAAAAACTGCTTTTCCGAAATTGTAGCGAAAACATCTTCATTATTTTTTCTAATGAAGCCAACATCACTCATTCCAAAACTTTCTGTTTTATAGACCATTAAATGTGTCAAGTTGCGCGTCATTCAAAGCTCCGGCTTAAGGGGTCGTGAAATTACCCATAATTACTACTTCGGAGCTATTTAAATCGACAATAAAAAATAAAAATGGATGGTTTGCAATAAAAGAATGTGATGGTGTTACTGGAGGTAAGGCTGTTACCCCAATTGACGCAGCCGTTGCAGCCGCTGCAATCACTCCCGCTTCATCTAATGCAAAAAAAGTTTCCGTAATGACCTTATCTAAATAGAGATCTAATTTACCATCGATTCCAGCAAAGTTCGCTTGCGCTGTAAAAGGGATTTCCATCCCTAATTTTTTAAGAGTTTCATTGAGATTCATCCGTTGCGAGATGGAAAATTTAGGCAGTTGAAGATCTACTAACTGAGGGGTTAAAGAGCCTAACCACTCTTGGAATTTCCCTTGAAGAAGTCCCTCGATAAGAGGAAGGTTTTCGGCTGACTTAGGCAAAAGAATCACACAAGCCATCTTTGCATCAGAGGATCCCATGAACCTAGAAACGGCAGTTGGAGACGGCAAATTGACGCAATCTTTTGACCCAGAACCTTTTCCGATAGGGGGGCCCTTCACCATTAGGGAATGTGCGCCCCCTATCGAAAGAGGTTCTGATTCAAAGCCTTGCATTACTTTGCCATCTCGAACTGCCGTTTCTAGGATGAATGGGAGCGCAACCATCTGTAATAGATCATTTTCATACAACTCAAACTGCTTTGTCTGCTGCATCATCAGGATGGATGTTTTTTCATCTGGTGTAGGGTAAAAGGAGCTCTTTACCGTCTTATCTAAGCTGAAAGGAAAGGCCCAAGAGCCTTGAAAATACATCGCATTGGTTAGCACAAGTTTTGTATCATCGACAAGATCTCCGTCCTGAAGGAGCATTTGAATCTTGCCCTCTGTCTGATCTGACACCCATGAATTAATTGTTTGGATAGCTTTTTCTTTATTTGCAAAATGAATGCGGGTCACTTTACCAGAAAAAAAACTCTCTATTTCATGCGTGAAATCAGAAAGAACAAACATACGCTGGTCCACCCACAAAGCATTTGCAATGCGCAATTGATCATTTTTAACATTGGAGGATTTTTCTTTAAGCATCTCTGCCAATTTTAAAAAAGCAGGACCTACCTGATTGCGCTCTAAGCTCAAATGCAATGCGCTTTGGATTTCATCTGCCGTATCTCCTCGAGCGCCCATATATGTCATCGATAAAGCTGTCGAAATTGAGTAGGGAGAGAAAACGCTATTGGACGTGTCCGCAGATGTGATCTCATTGTAGAATGACATTGCAAATGCAGTGTGATCCTCAATGAGTTGCTGAACGTCTGTTTTGCTCTCTTCTGCCATGAGAAATGCTGTAGAGAACAGAAAGACACACCTTAAAAATCGGATCATCATTTACCCCTCCGGTAAGAATAAAATTCGAATCGTACTAAATGTATTAAATGCCATATGTAACCCAATCGATGCAAATAGGGAAGCTTGTCTTTCGTAAATAAAACCTAAAAACAGAGAAAACGTAAATAGAGCAATCACTAAAGAAAAATTTCCCAATCCTTGGCTTGGAGAGAGATGAAACAGAGCAAAACACATGGATGCTAAAGCAATTGAGGTCTTCACGGTGAAATGTTTTTTTAGATATGTCTGAAGAAATCCTCGAAATAAAAATTCTTCAATGATCGGAGCTGCAATTAAAATAGCAAAAAGAGCGGATGCGAGTAGATCTGGAAATTGAAGGGACATCTTTAAATAACGGACTGCCACTTGTTCATACTGTTCAAATCCAAACCAGTAGTAAAGGAGCATATCTGCACATTGTCCAATGACCGTCACAAGAGGAAAGCTAATCAACCAGGTTATCACCCCTAGAAAAGCGTCCCACATAATCGGCTTTGAATTAGGAACCGAAGAATCCTTCCAAATCTTTTTCATAAGACTTGGGTCTTGTGTGCGAGAAAAGAGATAAAGAAGTAGAAAGACAACACTTAAAACAAGAACCTGAATCCAGCCCATAATAGCGTAGGGTACAGAGACTCCTTTAGCCGAATACATCACATGAATCAGCCGAACAAGTAAGGGAGCAAAAAAAACAGTGATTCCTAAATAGATTGCAAATACAACGAGAACAGACTTTAGAGGCAAGGGCCTCACCTGGGCTCGACCTAAGGCAAAGGTATAAAACCCCTGCCTTATCGCAATCCAGCTTGCTAGTAGAGCTAAAGCCCCAAAGAAAAAAATAAGTTTTACGTATTCCATTTCTATTTGCTTGAAGCAAACAAAATATACTCATCTAATCGCGAAGAGATTTCTTTAATAAATTGCTCGTGGGCAAATCCCATAGGAGACACCATAAAGCTAGCATGACCCCAAGAACTTTGATAGAAATTCTCTTGTGTGAAGGGTCTTGCAATGAAATGGGTATTACGAATGAGTTCTTGTAGAACGATCTTAGGCTGATCTCCTCTAACATCAAAAACGCGAACGCGCATACCCATATTCAAATCTGCAGAACACCGGCTGTCCTCTTTAGGATTTTTGCGATCTTGACGATAGATCTCTTCATGCTGAATGAGCTCCATGAAAACAACGAACTCATTTTCCTTGAATGCATTCTTTATCCAGCTCACATCGGAACCAAAGGGGTCGTTGGATTCTCGTAAATTCTTAATCGAGGAACGCACTTTACTTGGGTTAGCAAGAAAAAGACCATCCCTTTGAGCGAGTTGATAATAGACACCCGATGTAAACTCCTCTGATAAGTCCCACTCGAGATTGTTTTTTGTATTATCGATCACGGGCACTACAGCAACGACGGGTTTTAAGTTCACCTCGCCCTGAAAGGCTGTCTCATCATTCGATCGGTTACCTTGCTGGCATCCTGTTAGGACACAAGCTGCCATAATAGTTATTAATGAAAAACGGACCATGTCACTCTCCTCTTATAGTAGTCTATAACTTAACATACCAAATGAGTCTATTCTTAGCACGTCCTTAAAATACAGTTTGCACAAGAATCGTTTTTGCACCTAAAAGGGAAGACTCCTCTACGGTGAGCTCGAATTGGTCAATGCGGACCGATTCCCCCTTAGAAGGGATATGACCTAATGCTTTTGTCATTAATGCTTCTAATGTTTGCGCATCTTGATAAACTAAATGCACGTTGAATTGTTTATTGAATTCAGAAAGTTCCATATCTCCAGAAAAAGTCCGATCAACAACCACATGGTAGGCTCGGGGGACCATATCTGCAAAAGACATCCACTCATCCCTTCGGCCAAAGATCTCATCAATAATTTCATCTAATGTGAGAACGCCAGTTGCTAGTCCTGCCTCATTCAAAATGATTGCCAAACTCTGATTATTGCGTCTAAATTGTTTTAAAATTTGTAAAATAGATGTATTTTCAGTAATAAACCAGGGAGATCTCGCATGTTCTCTAACTTTTTTATTTTCTGGAACACGTAATAAATCCCTCGGGTACGCAATTGCTACAATATTTCTTGGGAGACGATGATATAAGGGAATAAAATACGTATGGATGTCTTTAATCTGGGCGCGCATTTCTGCAATCGTCGAAAAGGCGGGAATACTGAGCGTTTTATCGATCGGTTCCATCAAATCTTTAGCTGTTTTATTCTTAAAGGAAAAGATATTAGAAACGACTGTATTAAATTCTTTTTTAGTTGGGTCAGATGCAAGCGTTTCCTCCCTCTCCTCGATAATATTCTGAAGCTCTTCTCGAGATAAATAGCTTCCTGAAACAACAGGTGTCCCAATTAAACGATTGACTGCTCGACAAAGCAGATCCAACCCCCAGATAATTGGCCTTAATAAAATAGAACACAAATACAAAAAAGGAATCCCAATTAAGGCTACATGCTCTGCATAACGACGACCCGCAAAGAGGGGAGAGATCTCAGAGAAAATGAGGACGAGAATAATTTGAGATAAAGGAGCTAGGTCAGGACTTAAACCTAAAGAGTCGTAAAAACGTCGAGAGCATTCCGAGCCTAGAATCAAACTTGTATTTACCCCAATAAGCGTCGTTCCAAAAAGTAATGCGGGATGATTAATGAGGTAGCTGAGCCAAATAGCTCGTTTTTTTCCCTTACTCAAATAGTATTGCAGGCGCATCTTATTAAAAGAGACGCATGCCATTTCAAGCATGGCGAATACCCCTTGAGAAATCAGGCAGAGGATCGTTAAAAGTAAAAAAAATTGCCCTTTTTCTGTCATGTGAGCTTCTTGCGTTGAGGCTGTGGTTTTAAACGACGTACGTAAAGGCGTCGTATCCGTTTTTCATCTGCTGCCAAAACATGAAACAGAAAATCATACATCTCATACTTTGTGCCCGTCTTTGGAATATCCCCCATTTGCTCAGAAAGCCACCCACCCAAAGTCACCATATGGTTGGGACTTGGAAGAGTCACTCCGAAAATCTCTTCAAAGGAACTCAGCTCCAGTTTACCACTTGCAATCATTTCATCTTCGCCCGAGCGCGTATAACGACTTTTTTCATCTCTAGCATCCGCAATCTCTCCGACGACCGTCTCGACAAGATCTTCTAAAGCAATTAACCCAGAAATCATTCCATACTCATCCACTACCATTGCCAAAGACTCTTGTCGATCATACATTTGCCCAAGTAAAAGATCCGCAGACGTCGATTCAGGAACAAAGAATGGTTTTTTTAAATGGGCTACAAGGTCTTCCGTTACGACAAGGGAGCCTCGGTTAAAAAAGAAAACCTGGCCTGAAATAATCCCAATGACCTGATCTAATGACCCCCTACAAACAGGTATTCGAGAACACTCTTGATCGACAAAGAGATGGATCAATTTAGATAACGGATCCTCCATATCAAAATAGATCACCTCTTCTCGTGGACGCATGAGTTCTTTAACCTGAGATTCTTGTAGATTCAAATACCCCCGAACAAGTTCCACTTCATCTTCATTTAAAATTCCATGTGATCGGGAGGTTTTTAAAGCATGCTGGAGCTCATCAATTGAAATTTCCTCTTCTTTCTTCAAAAAGAAAAATGTCGCACGGGAGATATAGGAGGTAATATAGGTTAAAAACCGACGCAATGGAGTAATGACTTTCTGTGCACGCTGCAATGCTGGAGCTACCCGATAAGAAATTGCGCTGTTATTGGCAAGTCCAATGGATTTAGGCAATACCTCCCCAAAAACAAGAGTTAGCGCAAGCGGAACGCCCACATTCAATCCCCAACCAGAAAAATCCCCAAAAATACTCGATGTGATGTTTTGGACCAAAATATTGATAATCACATTTAACATGATGATTGTAACTAACAGATCGCGCGGAGAGGAGAGGAGTTGAGCTACGATCTGCTTTCTTCGGTCAGGATCGCCTTTAAACGATTTAATTTTTGCAGAAGAAAGAGAAAAAAGGGCGATTTCCGAACAAGAAAAAAAACCCGAAATTAATAAAAACGAGATCAAGAGGATAATGAGTAGGGCAATCACTTCGCGTCACCTCGATTTTGCAACTTTTTCTGAGCTCATCTCGCTTGATAGAGCCCCTCAGGCGTAATTTAAATTCACAGGATCGGCTTGAATATGCCTTCCTGTGAATTTAAATTACGCCTGAGGGGCTCTATCTGCGAGAGGGGCCAGAAAAAGCTGCAAAGTCGAGGTCATTCTGAAAATACACTTTTAATTGGCCCTCCGGAACCATCCCCATCCCCTTCATTAATGTCAACTGAACCCAGGCCGGGTCATTTTGGGAATGAATCTGCAATTTTAAATCATCTAGCTTTTGCATCAAACCTTCTTTTTCGAATTGAAGAGAGGCTAACTGATTTTCAAGTTCCATGCAATTGAGCTTTTTTTTGTGCGCTGCATGAGAATACAAAAACAAAGAAAAAAACACGAATACAAAAACCCACCAAGAACGATAAAGCAGCTGCATAGACAGCTTCTGTTTCGAGCCTTTGGCGTATGGAATAGGGGTATCCATGTTATTTTCGTAAGACATATATCCTTATGCGAGAGGTCTTTTAGAAGCCCCCCTCTTCACCCGATTCTCTGAAAAAGAACTTTTTTTTGCTAGAAAAACTAATATAAATTTTTTTTTATTGATAAATCACTTAAAATAAACAACTTGCAATGACCGGCATCCGGGAAAAGCTAACCGCCAAGCGATTATTAACCCGAAAACTTTAGATTTAAGGACTCTTTTTTAGGCCACTGGAAGGGTGATTCTGGTTTGACCCATATACTTCCCCTTGCGATCCGCATAGGAAATTTCACACGCTTCAGCTGCTTGATAAAACAGAACCTGTGCCAACCCCTCATTCGCATAAATCTTAGCTGGAAGAGGTGTCGTATTGGAAATTTCCAATGTGACATACCCTTCCCATTCAGGCTCAAATGGGGTGACATTCACGATAATTCCACAACGCGCATAGGTAGACTTCCCTATACAAATTGTAAGCACATCGCGAGGAATACGAAAATACTCAATACTACGCGCTAGAGCAAAAGAGTTAGGAGGAACAATACATACATCCGATTGGATATCGATAAAGGCGTTTTCATTAAAATTCTTAGGATCGATCACTGTGTTATGCAAATTCGTAAAAACCTTAAACTCATCTGCTACACGTAAATCATACCCATAACTAGATAGTCCATAGCTAATGACCTTCTCCCCTTCTTTGTAACGCACTTGTCCTTCGACAAAAGGTTCAATCATTCCATGGGTTTTAGCCATCTGTCTTATCCAACGATCGGATTGTAATGCCATCTTTTTTCTCTTGTGGAATTTTGCACTTGCAATTTCTTTTAACATACTAAATTCGACATATTTTTGCGTTAGCTTTTTTTAAAGAAGATCCGCTTGAGTTGCCGCAAAGATCTTTCCGAAAAAAATTGGTGACAGCTTGCGCTGAAGAGTTGTTGCTGTCAAGATTTTTTACAAATTTTTTACAAACCGAGAATAGAGTTTGTAATTTTTCCCATAGATGGATAAAGTGAAACTGAAAACAACTCCCCAATGCAACCATCCTTATGGCAGAGCCAATTATAGAGTCTTCGTGGATCAAGCCAGACGAACCGTTTGAAGTTCCGTTGCGTCCGCAATCTTTGGATGACTTCTGGGGTCAAGATGCCATTCGCGAGCGTCTAGACGTATTTATTGGGGCTGCAAGACAGCGAGAAGAAGCACTTGGCCACTGTCTTTTTCATGGTCCGCCAGGTCTTGGAAAAACGACACTCGCCAATATCATTGCCAAATCGATGGGAAGTCAAATCGTCGTCACTTCAGGGCCTGTCATTGAAAAACCAGGTGACTTAGCTGGCATTTTGACCAACCTAAAAAAAGGAGACATCCTTTTTATCGATGAAATCCATAGACTCTCTCGCGCTGTCGAAGAATACCTCTATCCCGCCATGGAAGATTTTTCTCTAGATCTCATCATCGATAGTGGCCCAGCGGCGCGAAGCGTCCAAGTCAAGCTCAATCAATTCACTCTCATTGGAGCCACCACTCGATCGGGGTTACTCAGCGGCCCCATGCGCTCAAGATTTACCTTCAACTGCAGACTCGATTACTACGACTCCGCAGTCCTACAACAAATTATCCTCCGCTCCGCTCAAATCCTCAATGTTCACATCGATGCTGAAGGAGCCTTTGCAATTGGAGAGCGCTCTAGAGGAACTCCACGAATTGCCAATAACTTACTCCGCTGGGTTAGAGATTATGCACAAATTAAAACGAATAACCGAATTGATGCGGCTACGGCTAGAGCCGCTCTAAACATGCTGAGTATCGACCATAGAGGACTCGACGAAATGGATAAAAAAATCCTAGAAATCATCGTCCGCCATTACGAGGGAGGTCCCGTCGGTATTAATACATTAGCTGTTGCCCTATCTGAAGAAGCCCATACTTTAGAAGAGGTGTATGAACCCTACCTCATTATGCAAGGATTCTTAAAACGCACTCCCAGAGGGAGAGAAGTCACTGCGTTAACATATCAACATCTTGGACACATTTTACCTATAAAATTTAAATCTGGAGTTTAATTATGAATTGGATAAAACCATTACTCGCTTCTACATTAATTGCATGCAGTCTAAACCCATCTGTTGCACACACAACAGAAATGAACCTTCCTACAGACATTTCACAAAAAGATAAACCTGCAACAATCAAGGTCTTGATCTCTCGTCATAAAGACGCAATCTTGCTTGAAGCTAAAGGGCGCTACATGGTTTATAACCCATTAACTACATTAGAGCTTTCTAAAGGCTTTAAAGGGAAACGGGACTATGTAACCACAAACGAATTAGGAATTAGCTGGAATGGACAATTTCCTGGCATCCAACAAATCAGAATTGTACCAAGTGATGCTCAAAGCACCCTTCTCGTAGACGGAATTGAATACCGCGGGTGCATCGAAATTTATGAAATTAACGGAAAATTAAACGTCGTTAATGAAGTCGATGTCGAACGCTATCTCAAAGCGACCCTGACAACCCAATTCAATAATGAGTTAGACTCCGATGTAATGGACGCTTTAGCGATCGTTTCACGGACCAATGCTTATTATCTCGTCAGCCGCAGACCCGATGCCTATTGGCATGTCGATGCTCAAGAAGTTAGTTACCTAGGTTATGCAACAACCTTACAAAACATCCCAGTCGAAGAAGCAATCAATAACACACGCTATTTAGTGCTCACCTATAACAATGTTCCATTTGCAACCACTTGGACAGAAGATAGTGCTGGGAAAACAGCTGATTTCTCTACCATCTTTCGCAAGGAATCCTCCACTCCAAAAGGGACAGAAGCCCCTTTTGCAGCGCGCGATAGAGAAAAACACGCATGGTCATTTGCCATATCCAAACAGGAATTGGCAAAAGCTATTGCTATCGACAAGGTCACAGCTGTTGATATCTATCAAGATAAACACTCCCAAAAAGTTTATGCCGTCCGCATTAACGATACAAAAGAATCTCACACTATGGACTTCTTTAAACTCCAAAAGGCTCTTGGCAAAAATCGATTGCGCAGTAATGATTTCACAGTCGATTCAACTGGCGATAAAATCGTGTTTAAAGGCTATGGAGAAGGAGCGGGCGTTGGACTCTGCGTTTATAGCGCAACCCTCATGGCAGAACATGGAGATACCACACAAAAAATTCTCTCTGCGTTCTACCCAGATACGAAGCTAGAAAATATCAGAAGTTTTAAATAAAGATTATGCTTTGCAGGGAATGAAGACTTCCTATAAAATACAGCTTTTTACCGGGGCCCTCTTGGAATAGAATGGTCTGAAATAGGTCAGGACCGGAAGGTAGCAGCCTTAAGGACTCTAGCTTTATGCCAAGAGATCATCCCCGGTATTTTCTTTAGAACGATGCCGTCAGACCGACAAAGCCCCCCTGAATAAGCATCTTTGCATGAGAGTCAATACTTTTCCGTTTCTCTAAAACACGCGAATAAAGCTGCTCCTCTGCTGAGGCAAACCCTGTAAAATAAATGAATTGGTAGCCCCCATATACATTCCAATGCTTTAAGAAAGAAAAACCCAAAGACCCCATACAATCGGTAAAAAATCCCCCTTGGACTGTCTTATTTTTAAAATCGCGCAATACTTCAGTGTTGTTATTGTCTCGGATCAAGGTGCGCGCCGTTGCGTAATCTGCAGTTACCCCTCCCTTTGCAGTGAATTCCCAGTTCATATAGCGCATCGGATTGATCTGAAAGTTAAGGCCTAGCTGAACTGCCCCCATTTTATTTTTCGTCTGAACTAAGTAGTCGCTGGATTGCGCTCCATTTATAAATTTATCCTTTAATTTTTCATTATAGTTAAAATACCTTAATCCCCCTATGACAGATAGAGAAAAATAATCGACAAAGCGTGGGGTCGAATGCCACCAAAAATTTGCCTCTGAATCCCAAAAACGATCCCCATAGCAGGCATGCACTCGGTCCGCATTGTGATAATCCACAACGGTGGATAGATCCTTAAAGGGGTAATTCAAATCCTGGTCCCCTTTAATTTTTTTGCTTCCACTCTGAGGAGCTAAATAAAGATAGTTTCCTTCAATACTCATTTTTTGACTCAAATGATACTCTAAACCCAATCGATATCCCGGCTTAAAATGCATCTCATGCATCAAATCTTTAGTATCCATTAAGGTATGCTCACCTATGGAATTGTCTACCAAACCTTTGTCTGCAGAGTAGTGGGTCCTCCCCATGTATACGCCTTCAGCCGAAACACTCCAATGGTCATTTAAATCCCGAACATGAGCCGTTAATGAGGATCCCACTAATAGGGAAAAAGCTATACTATACTGTTTTTTACCCATATTCAAAAACTCCCTACCGCAAGGCTCTATAAATGAAAATTTAATCTATCCCATTCGCCTATACGAATTCCACTAAAAAACAAAAAATCTTTCTAAAAACAAAAGAAATAAATTACTTGAACCATATTGAATTTTATTCACTTGATTTTAAGCGGAAACACATTTACAATTAAAACAAAAAGACAAAAGAACAACACTTAAATTAATAGGTTTTTATTATGTCAGGAATTAGCTCGCTTCAAGGACACCTACTTTCTGGACTCGTTTCCGGAACTGGACTTGCGACAATTGCAGCGGGAACAACACTCCTTTATTTAGCTGCCAAAAAAGTTTTTAATTCCCCTGTACTTGTTTCGAGTGGAGTTGCGTTAGTCGGAAAAGTTTCCTCTTATGTACTTCCGGCTAACAAACATGACTCTTTATCTGCCTCTATGCAAGAAATCATCCCCAACGGTTCAACAATTGCTAGTACCTATTCGGCTGCCGAGAACTACTGGAACTCAATACCGCCAAGACAAAAAGACGCAGAGACTCTTCTAGTAAACCAAATTGAAACGCTAAACCCTTCCGAGCCTATCAACAGCACTCAACCTGATGACAACTGCGATTTCCTTCCTCTTATCGAACAAGAAAAAAATACATTTGTTAGAAACACGACAAACTTTTTACTTTTAAAACACCTATATGAAAGAACCATTGGGAAGGCAGCGGATGACCAATTCTATAAAACGATCCTTTATCAAGCAAAAACGCAACCCAATCCAGATAACTACATTAAAGAATCGTTTTTTAAATTATTAAAGGATGCAAAAATCAACGTATTCAAACGATTCTTCATTAGAATTCAGTGGCTTTTATTTTCAAAAGTAATTAATTACGCAATTAAAAATGCATATGACAGCCATGTTAAAGAGGCCCTCGAGTACATCGACAAAAATCAAGCAACTAATTTTTCAAACTTAAAAAATCTCCTCATAGAAAACACAGGTCGAACACTGACCGTCATGAACTCAATATATGATAAGCTCCCCTCAAAACCCGCAACCAACACAATTCCTAAAATGCTGGACCAAGAAATATCAAAACCAGAAAACAATCTTGGAACAAGCGCAGAACAGCTCCATTCTAAATTCATTAAGATTGAGCTTACTAAATCACTTGGTTGGTTTTTAGCCTTTCTAGCACAACCTTTCTTAAGCGGGGCTATTATTGATAACCTCATTAACACAAGTTCCTCCTCCGTTCTTAATACAGATGGCTATGCACATGCCTTAAATACTGTTCTTGTCCAAGAGTTAGAAAAAGTCTTCCAGAAATTGCAAGATCATAAAACCAAGGAAAAGGATCTCACACTTACTAACAGCTTGTCTGCCCAAAACAAACACGAGCTAACCGGTTTGGTAAAAAGCTTACTCGAAATTCTGCCAAAGAGTCAAGCAAGTACACTTGAAGAGCTTCGAGAAACCGTTAATAATTCTTCTTGGAAATCTAAAATAGACGCTGCTGTCAGCCCATTTCTTATCGATCCTATTATCGAAGAAACTGTTAAATTAATAGAAGTTGTTGCAGGATCGTTTGCACACAAGAACAGCTTAAATAAAATTGTTTGGAACCTGATAACGCTTGCCAATCAGAGTTTTGATCCCAATGTCATTCTTTCTCCTCAAGCCTACAAAAACAAAGAAGAAGAACTTGATCATATAACAGATAAGATTATAAAGCTTGCAATCAACGAGGTTATTGATAATGGATTAGATATTTGGCTTTCAAATGATCCTAAAAAGAACCTGACAAATAAAACAATTCAAACTCTAAGAGAAGAAACAACTAAATATACCACATTTCTGGAAAATAAAATCAATTTTCTGCGCTTAAGTAATCCAAATACCCAAGACGATCAAACACTTCAAGAGGATCGCGTAAAATTAGAAGCACTTAAGAAAGAGACGGCTTTCTATAAACAAAAGAACTGCCTTGATGTTTTACGTAAGGCAAAAGAGAGTCACCAGCTCGATGACACGAATAAAGCAGCTTTAGAAGAGCGTTTATTAAAAGCAGCAGAGATCTCTATACCATTAGTTGACTCTTTAGATGAGGCTTGGAAAATCTCTAATGAGATTGAAAAAGCAAGGATCAGCCGCTCCCTATTACAAGGCATTCGATTACGTCTAGATGGCATCTCAGACAAGTTATATTTAAATCCAAATAGCCCTCAACACATTGAAGATTGCAAAGCATCTGTCATCGAGATTGGAAAGGAGCTAGAGCTTCTTCAACAAGAGGAGTTCCCTTCTGCGTCTCTCATGAAAAATGGAATTGAGCTTTTAAGTCAAGAGATTATAGCTTATGACAATATTAACTCCTTAATCGCATTTCAAAAAGAGCAATATAAGACTGCTAACTTAATAGACGCCATTGTCCAGCAGAAAAAGGAATTTCTTAAAGAGAAAAAATCCTTTTTTTGCTTTTTTGGAGCCCAAAAAAAAGATTCTCATTCTGAAAAAACGATCATAACACTCTCTAATAGAATTCAGTCGCTACCTCACACAAACTTAAAAATCACACTCTCTCATATTCTTGATAATTTCAGGAACTGCAAATCAGAAGAAGCTGTCAATAATTTGAAAGCCTCTTATTTTACTGCATTAGATACCGAGATCAATTCCCAAGCCGAAACCATTACAGTCATTAAAACCAACATTAAAACCAAATGCGCTATAACAGCACTGAGCATTGCCGAGTCTAATCTCATCTCTAATCCAAACGTTATCCCTGAAAAGAGGCTTCAAATCCAAGATCTCTTAAAAAAAGCTAGTACCACTTTAGAGGCTATTAAATCATGGAATACACCCATCACAACTTTAGAAACGTGTTTAGGCAAGTTTCCTTTTGTGAACTTGAACTCACATAAGTTAACAGATTTCCAATACCCACTGAAAGCATCCCACTTAGTTCTATGGGCTATACAGAATATTCCAGTTAAAAACAAAATAAAAGACGTCTTATTTAATGCGATCAAAACGCGATTAGACAGTTTAAAACACCTCATTCAACAACCGACAACAGTGAAGTTCGGTCTACACCACCTGGTTCTACATCCCTACGTCAAATGGACAGCAGACAAAGATAAATAGTCAGCTTGACGAGAATCCTACAACATGGATACTCCAAAGAATGCAAAGACAATTTACTGCTACGGCATACATCCTCTTTAACAATCAAATCCTTCTCCATTTTCATGCAAAACTCCGCAAATGGCTGCCACCTGGTGGTCATTTAGAAAAAGATGAAACGCCTCCAGAATGTGCCATTCGAGAAGCTTTAGAAGAAACCGGCCTTGAAATCGAAATTATCCAAGAAGAGAATCTATGGATCAATCACTTCAATGCGACAAGCTTTGAAAGGCCCTTTATGTGCCTTCTTGAAAACATCCCAGAACACAATTCCCACCCCGCGCACCAACACATTGACTTCATTTATTTAGGTAGACCAATTGGCGGAGAACTCAGTGCACAGGCAATTGGAGATACAGGAGCGCGCTGGTTTACCCTAGAGGAGTGCTTAGCGCTCCAATCCGATAGCGCTATTTTCAAAGAAACGCAAGATACAATTAATGTAATTTTTCAAAAATCTTATGTCTAAACCCTCGAAAAAGCTCTTTATCGCATCGACAAGACAACATGTTGGAAAAACAACGACGTGTCTTGGCCTTCTCTCTGGCTTTAAAAAAAAGACAGAACACGTCAGCTATATGAAGCCGATTGGTCAAGAGCACGTGCTTGTCAAAAAGGGGCTTCTCGTTGATAAAGACGTTCTTCTTTTTAAAAATCATTTTCAGTTAAAATCCCATCTAAAAAATATGAGCCCCGTCTTAATCCCTCATGGCTTTACAAGAGATTTTCTCGATCAAAAAATCACAGTTCAAGAGCTAATACACAAAATTAAAAAGGCCTATGATGCGCTGAACCAAGATAACGACTTTATTCTTTTTGAAGGAACGGGTCACTGCGGCGTGGGATCGATCGTCGACTTAAACAATGCTCAAGTAGCAAAAATCCTTAAAAGCCCCATTCTTCTCATCGCATCCGGCGGTCTAGGCTCTTCTTTTGATGAACTCATGCTCAATAAAACGCTCTGTGATTTTCATGGCGTTAAAGTCATTGGAGTCATTCTCAACCGTGTTTTACCCGAAAAAAAAGAGATGGTAGTCCACTACATGACGCAAGCTCTCAAACGATGGGATATCCCCTTAATCGGATGCATCCCCTTCGACCCCCTCTTAAGCAACCCAACGATGAAAGATTTCGAAACTCTATTTGAAACCAAACTCCTGACAGGGGAAAAACACCTCTTCTTCCACTTTACGAATATCCGGCTTGTCGCCACATCTGTCGAAAATTACAGAGACACTATCCTTCCAAGCCAATTGCTCATCACCCCTGCAAATAGAGAAGATATTATTCTAGCAACTCTCACAAAACGTTGGGAAGAGCCCCATGCCCCCTATAAAACAGGGATGATTCTAACGGGTGATTACCCACCGCGCCACTATATCGTTGAAGAGCTTAAACGGGCGGACATCCCAATGCTCTATACTCCGCAGCATAGCCATGGAGCGATGCAGCTTATCAATTCTTTTACGGCTAAAATTCAGAATGAAGATATTGAAAAGGTGAATGAAGCGATCCAGCTAGTTGAAAATCAGATCGATTTTCCCTTACTACATTCCCTGATCGATTCTTATACCCAAATAACTTGAAGAATCGGTTTTTGATTATACCCAACTCGGTCAGCAACTTGGAATTTGGACCGCGCCAAAGCCCCGGGGATCGTCGATCTTAAGTCGCCCCATATTGTTAATATGGGGCGACTTAAGATCGATGATCCGCGGGAGCTTTCGCGCAGGTCCAAATCCAAGTTC
>CAMAVL010000001.1 GCA_945861735.1 Chlamydia trachomatis | reverse complement strand
ACAGAATATTCCTAGGGTTAATAATAGGCCGCACTTTATGGGCCTGTAATTCTCTAACCACACTTAAGTGTCCTTTGATCCTCTGCGCGGCAACCCCCGCCCTTTAGCCTAACTTCTAAGCTGTTCTCATAGAGAGAGCCGTTGAAGTTGGGTTCAGGTTCTGTGTGCTCTAGGGATTCAGGTTGAGGCTCGGAAAGATGACGAATGACCTGAGAAGCATATGATTGAGCCAGGGATTCTATAGCTTCTGTACAGGAGAACAGTGACTTTATTCCTAAAATTATCTCCTCAATCCTTTGGGATAACAGTTTAAGATCCCCCTCTGGAAGGTCAATTTGTGCTCCCATGTAAAGAAGAGTGCGTTGGCGAGGGCCTTTGTCAGTTCGGACAGACTCGACGAGATGATAGGCAAAATAGGACTTGCCGCTCTTATCTCGAAGAGTACTTTATGTCTTCGTTTCTCTCAACTTAAATTAATTATTTAACGCAAATTCATCCACTACAAACGCGTTTAGAGAAATGGAACGCTGATAATCAACGGGTTATGATTTGTCAAGAAAACCAAAAGTAAAAGCAACTGACTTGTTAATAACGAGTTATGAAATTCCAGGACTGGAGGATGTCCGTTGAAGTTGGGTTAAAACAATAAAAGCATCCATTTACAAGGGTATAGCTGTGATTATCAATATGTTAGGCTTGGGATTTTTTGGACGTAAAAGAGGCGTTAGTAAAGGCTAGAAAAAAAGGCACGGCTCTTGAAAAGAGCCATGCCTTATGAGAATTAGTCAGCGAAACAGAGTTCGAGGTCTTGATTTTCCCGATCAACGACTTTCAAGACGCGATTGCGATAGGCTTCGAAACCAGTTCCTCCAGGGATCATATGTCCCATGATCAAGTTTGACTTGAAATCGAGGAGGTAGTCTGTTTTCCCTTCACAGGCTGCATCTGTTAGAACACGTGTAGTCTCTTGGAAGGACGCCGCAGAAACGAACGATTCCGTACCCAATGAGGCTTTTGTGATTCCAAGTAGAACAGGTGCTGCTTGTGCAGGTCTGCCGCCTTCTTCAATCGTTTTGCGATTGACGTTGTGGAAGTTTTTCTTATCGATATCTTCACCATAGAGAAATGTCGTATCACCTGGGTCTGTTATACGCACTTTCTGTAACATCTGACGCACGACGATCTCAAGGTGCTTATCGTTAATATCAACCCCCTGCAAGCGGTAAACCTCTTGAACTTGGTTCACGAGATATTTTTGCAGTTCACGCACGCCGCAAACTTCCAAAATCTCTTGAGGAACGACAAGTCCATCGGTGATCTGTTGTCCTTTGACAACGAGATCTCCCCGCTGAACGATCAAGTGCTTGGTCAATGGAATGAGATGTTCCTCTTCCATGCCCGACTCTTCATCGCGAACAACGACGATGCGCTTGTTTTTCTGAACGCCGCGGAAGTCGACAATCCCATCGATTTTGGCAATTTCTGCCGCATCTTTTGGTCGTCTAGCTTCCACAAGTTCCGCTACACGAGGAAGACCACCCACGATATCCTTGGTTTTGATCGCACCACGTGGTAAACGCGCTAACAACATACCTGCAGAAATGTGCTGTCCTTCTTGAACAGAGATGTGAGCACCTGATGGGATCGCATAAGTTCCCACAAGTTCACTATAATCGCTATCAGCATAGATAACGATTTGCGGATGCAATTCGCCACGGTGCTGTTTCACGATTAACTCAGCCTGTCCTGTCTGTCTATTCACATCGCGCTGCGTCGAAATTCCTTCGACGAGATCCTCGTATTTGACATACCCTGGACGCTCGCAAATAATCGGGACGTTGTGCTGTTCCCAGTGTCCAATCTTTGTGCCCTTAGCGACTTTGGTTCCGTCTTTTAAGAAAATCCGTGTTCCTAATTCCGCCGTAAACGTCTGTAAAGGCTCAATCGATTTTGTACTTAAGAGTTTCTTATACTCTTCTAACGTTCTTCCCTCATCGCGGACGATGTGGAGAGATCCGTTTTTATTCAAAATCAACCAGACGCCTTCTTCATTCTGTACAGTGCGGAGGTCCATAAAGACCAAAATTCCATCATTCTGTTCAGAAACGAGCTCTGGGCTAACGCTGGCAGATGCAATACCACCCGTATGGAATGTACGCATCGTGAGCTGAGTTCCCGGTTCCCCGATCGACTGTGCAGCAATAATTCCGACAGCTTCTCCGGTTGCAACCTGAATTCCGTTAGCGAGGTTAATTCCGTAACATTTTGCACAGACTCCGCGGCGCGTTTCACAAGTAAGCGTTGAACGGATCCGGACAGTTTCAATTCCCGCATCATCAATTGCCTCTGCTTGACGCACTGTCATGAGATCCCCTGCTCGAGCAAGAACTTTCGTGCTATCGCCCGGTTGGAAAATATCATCACAATTTGTACGACCAAAAACGCGGTCTTTGATCGGAAGCAACTCTTCTTGACCTTGTTTAATTGCTGAAACTTCAATTCCATTTAAGGTTCCGCAATCTTCTTCTGTGATAATCACATCTTGGGAAACGTCGACAAGACGGCGTGTTAAATAGCCTGAGTCGGCCGTTTTTAACGCGGTATCCGCCAAACCTTTACGCGCTCCGTGAGAAGAAATAAAGTACTCAAGAACTGTCAATCCTTCACGGAAGTTAGCAGTAATTGGAAACTCAATAATTTCTCCTGATGGTTTTGCCATCAAGCCGCGCAATGCGCCCAACTGTTTAATTTGTGATTTGTTACCACGCGCACCGGAGTCCATCATCAGATACAGAGGGTTAAGCTCATCTTTTTTAACTTCACTGATGAGTTTAAATAACTCTTCAGAGAGCATATCTGTGACTTCTGTCCAAATACTAATAATTTTAGAATGGCGCTCACCGTCTGTGATAATACCATCTTCGTATTGCTTCACAACAACTTCAATGCGCTTGTAAGCAGCATCAATTACTTTTGTCTTCTGAGCTGGAACGCGAACATCGCAAACTCCCATTGAAAGAGCCGCTTTTGTCGCTTCTGAGAACCCGAGATTTTTCAAGTTGTCAAGGAAGCGCACTGTTGCTTCCAAACCAACTTTTTTATAGGTCTCGAGAACCAATTCACTCATCTTCTTCTTACGCAAAGTGTAGTTCTGAAAACCGAGTTCTTTTGGAACAATCGTATTAAATAAAACTCTTCCAGGTGTGGTCTCAATGATTCCACCTTCGAGTTTTAACTTAATCTTTTCGTGGAGCCTGATTCCTTTGCCCAGATCGTCGCGACGAGCGCCTTCGACTTGTTTTTCTTCCCAGTTGAAGCTTCCTGCAGCAGTCATTGCCATGAGAACTTCTTCCATACTACCAAAGACTTTGATCTTCTTCCCCTGTTGTTCAGGGTGATGGAGAGGATCTAACATGAGATAGTATAATCCCAAAATCATATCCTGGGATGGGACAGCAGCTGGCTTTCCTGATGAGGGTAAGAAAATATTATCCGGGGCCATCATCAACAACTTCGCTTCCATTTGAGCTTCAATGGATAGAGGGATATGCACCGCCATTTGGTCACCATCAAAGTCCGCGTTAAACGCAGTACAAACCAGTGGGTGAATGCGGATCGCTTTACCTTCAATCAGAACAGGCTCAAATGCTTGGATACCCAAACGGTGAAGTGTTGGAGCTCGGTTGAGAAGAACGGGATGCCCTTTAATAATCTCATCCAAGACGTCCCATACTTCAGGAGCTTGCTTTTGAATCATTTTCTTTGCAGAGCGGATCGTATAAACATACCCTAAATCTTTTAGACGTTTAACGATAAATGGCTCAAACAGCTCTAGCGCCATTTCTTTTGGCAAACCACACTGATTGAAACGCAATTCAGGACCTACGATAATGACAGAACGACCAGAATAGTCAACCCGTTTACCGAGCAAGTTTTGACGGAAACGCCCTTGCTTACCTTTTAGCATCTCTGACAATGCTTTAAGAGGTCGGTTACCCGCGCCCATTACTGGATGACCATGGCGACCGTTATCAAAGAGAGCATCAACCGCTTCTTGCAACATCCTTTTTTCATTGCGAACAATGACGTCTGGAGTTTTGAGTTTTAGAATGGTTTTCAAACGGTTGTTACGATTGATTACGCGTCTATACAAATCGTTTAAATCCGATGTCGCAAATCTTCCTCCGTCCAAAGGAACAAGGGGACGTAAATCAGGAGGAATCACAGGAACACACGCCATTACCATCCAATCGGGACGGTTAGGAGAGAGAGTAAAGCTCTCAATGATTTTTAAGCGTTTTGCAAGTTTCATTCGCGCTTGCATTGACTTTGTCTTACGTAATTTCTCTTTAAGCTCCGTAACGAGAATCGTGAGATCTTCTTTTTCTAAGAGATCGCGCACAGCCTCGCCACCCATTTTCGCAACAAAAGAATCAGAACCCCATTTCTCTTGAGATTCCCGATACTCTGCATCGGAAAGAAGTTGCTTTCTTTCTAAAGTGGTACGACCAGCATCGATAACAACGTATTCTTCATAATAAATGACCCGTTCCAAATCAGCAGCAGTCATTCCTAAAATATTTCCAATGCGGGAAGGCATCGTCTTAAAAAACCAGATATGCACAACAGGTACGGCTAACTCAATGTGAGCCATCCGTTCGCGGCGTACTTTCGATACAGTGACTTCAACACCGCAACGATCGCAAACGATTCCTTTATGTTTAATCTTCTTGTATTTGCCGCAAGCACATTCCCAATCCCGTGTAGGACCGAAAATTTTCTCACAAAACAAACCCCCTTTCTCAGGTTTAAAGGTACGATAGTTAATCGTTTCTGGTTTCTTAATTTCACCCCTTGACCATTCATTGCGGATGACATCATCGGACGCAATTTTAATGGTTAATTTATCAAATTGGGAATTCTTAAACTCTTCGTCTGACATTGAGTATCTCCCCTTAATTATTCTTTTGATGCGCATTCTGTGCGCACATCTAAGCAAAGACCTTGCATTTCCTTCACGAGTACGTTAAAGGACTCGGGGGTACCAGCAGTTAAGATATTATCCCCTTTGACAATGGACTCATAAATACGGGTTCGTCCTGCCACATCGTCTGACTTCACAGTCAGCATCTCTTGAAGAAGGTGCGCTGCACCATAAGCTTCAAGCGCCCACACTTCCATCTCTCCAAAGCGCTGTCCACCCATCTGGGCTTTACCGCCAAGAGGTTGCTGCGTGACAAGAGAATAAGGACCGATTGATCGGGCATGGATCTTATCTGCAACTAAGTGACTGAGTTTCAGAATATAGATATAACCGACAACGACTCGATTCTCAAAACGCTCGCCTGTTCGTCCATCATAGAGGTAGCTTTTACCATCTTCTGGTAATCCTAACTCACGCATCATCTCCCAAATACGGGATTCTGGGAATCCTTCAAAGACTGGACTCTTCACATAGATGCCTGCTTTTTTCGCAGCATACCCAAGGTGAGTTTCCAATAATTGTCCCATGTTCATACGAGAGGGTACGCCAAGAGGATTTAAGATGATCTCAACTGTTTCTCCGTTATTCAAGTAAGGCATATCTTGTTCTGGAACAATTTTAGAGACGACCCCTTTGTTACCGTGGCGTCCCGCCATTTTATCCCCTACTTGAAGCTTACGCTTAGAAGCGATATACACCTTAACTTGTCTAATGACGCCAGGGTCGAGTTCAACATCCCCTTTACGAGTGAATTCGATTTCTGTCTTATGCTGTGTTTGCAGAGTTTGCATAGCCAAATCAAATTGGAGCATTGACTCTTTTAAGTTCTTAAAGATCTCATGATCGCTCATAATCAAATCTTCAGGTTTTTCACCTTCGAGGGATTCAATCATATCCTGATTGATCATCTCCCCTTCTTTGATGATGAGATCGCCTGTTTTTCGATGCATAATCGATCCAGGAGCGGGTTCTCCCATTAAAAGAGCTCCCAAGTTCTCATGAAACTCGATTACAAGCTCGGCTTCTTTCGTTTTAAAGTCACCATGAATGTCTTTAATGCGGCTCGCTTCCTCGACAAGTTCATCATCTGTCTTGGATAAGCGGTCTCTACGAGAAAAGACTTTCACATCCATGACGATCCCTTCAGTACCTGGAGGCACTGTGAGAGAAGCATCTTTAACATCAGCTGCTTTTTCACCAAAAATCGCACGGAGCAGTCTCTCTTCTGGAGCTAACTCTGTCTCTGATTTCGGTGTGATTTTTCCAACCAATATGTCGCCAGCTTTGACTTCTGCACCAATCCGAATAATTCCATCTTCCCCTAAGTTGGCAAGAGCCTCTTCGGAGACATTTGGAATATCTCGTGTGATCTCTTCTTTTCCAAGCTTGGTATCTCGGGCGGTTAATTCAAATTCTTCTAGATAAATAGAGGTGTAATAATCATCTTTCAATAACTTTTCTGAGATGATGATCGCATCCTCGTAATTATATCCACACCAAGGCATAAATGCAGCAAGTGCATTTTTACCCAATGCGATTTCCCCTTTATCTGTAGCAGGACCGTCAGCAATGACATCGCCTGCTAAAATCTCGTCCCCAACATTACATAGAGGCGTTTGATTGATACAGGAACCTGCGTTCGAGCGCATAAACTTCTTCAACTGATAGGTCTTCTTATTTAGAAGGTTCGCCTTAGACGCGATCACTATCTTGAATCCATCAACATACTCAACAACACCATTCTCTTCAGCGACGACAACAGCTCCAGAATCGCGTGCAGCTCTGAGCTCTAAGCCAGTACCAACAATTGGCGCCTGAGCTCTTAAAAGAGGCACACCTTGACGTTGCATGTTCGAACCCATCAAAGCGCGGTTCGCATCATCATGCTCTAAGAACGGAATCAATCCCGTTACAATCGAAACGAGCTGTTTCGAAGAAACGTCCATATGCGTCGCTTTTGTCGTTTCAATCTTAAGCGATTCTCCACGATATCTCGCCCAGCATAAAGGCTCTGTAAACATGTTGTGTTCATCTAGGGTCGCAGAAGCCTGAGCAATCACGCAGTTTTCTTCTTGATCCGCTGTCATGTACTCGATCTCATCTGTAACAATCCCTTGACGGACCATACGATAAGGAGTTTCGATGAACCCAAATTCGTTGATCTTTGCAAAAGATGCAAGCGATGTGATCAATCCAATGTTTGGACCTTCAGGCGTTTCAATTGGACAAATTCTTCCATAGTGACTTGGATGAACGTCGCGCACTTCAAAGCCGGCTCGATCTCGATTTAAGCCACCTGGCCCTAGCGAGGAAAGACGACGTTTGTGGGTCAATTCTGCCACAGGATTCGTTTGATCCATGAACTGAGATAACTGAGATCTTCCAAAGAAATCTTTAAGAACACCAGCTAATCCTTTTGCTGAAACAATCTTCCCAGGCGTTAATGTATCGGATGTGAAGTCAAAAAGATTCATTCTTTCTTTAATGATTTTTTCCATACGAGCCAAACCAATTCTGCATTGATTTTGAATCAATTCTCCAACAGAGCGCACACGTCGATTGCCTAAATGGTCGATATCATCAATACTTGCGTTCTCATCCCCTTTCTTCAAACGGATCAGATATTTCAAAGCGCCGACGACATCTTCTTTTTTCAATGTCACTGTCTCAAGCTCTTCATCTGAGGTCTCAAGGCCAAGCTTGCGATTGAGTTTATAGCGTCCTACACGACCTAAATTGTATCGTTTCGGATCAAAGAATAAACGCATGATCGCAGATCTAGCATTGGAAAGCGTTGCCGGCTCACCGGGTCTGATTTTGCGATAAAAATCTTTCAAAGCAGATTCGTAAGAATCCGTTGGATCCTTTGCTAACATTTTGATGATCGGGCTCGACTCATCAGCATCTTCAGCAATACGAACAACTGAAATTCCCGCATCGAGCATTCTTTTCAACATCGCTGTTGTGAGCTTTTCTGAAGTCTTCCCAAAAAGAACTCCTGTTTGCTCATCAAGAACATCTTCTGCTAAGATTTTTCCTACGAGTTTAGGAAAGTCTTTATCGGATTTAATTTTAACTTTGATCGTGCTGAAAAATTCTTCGATAATATCAGAATCTGTAGAATATCCAAGTGTTCTAATAAAGGCCGTTGCAAGAATTTTTCGACGTCGTTTTTTTCGATCGATATAAATATAGATAAGGTCACTTGTATCAAATGCCCCTTCTAACCAACTTCCTCTATAAGGAATGATGCGGAAGGAATAAATGACATTCCCTTTATAATGGCGTTCATGCTCAAAAGCAATACCAGGAGATCTATGTAGTTGAGAAACGATGACGCGTTCTGCTCCATTGATAATGAACGTCCCTTTTTCTGTCATTACGGGAAGGGTACCCATATACACTTCTTCTTCTTTGATTCCTGTTTCATCTGTCAGACGAAACTTCACTTTCAAAGTGACATTATAAGTGATTCCACGTCGAATGCATTCTTCTGGTGTGTATTTCGGTATTCCTAAATTGTAAGATATGAATTCGAGAATAGTCTTTTCATCATAGGATTTGATCGGAAATATCTCGGTAAAAACCTCTTGCAATCCAACATTTTCTCTCTCATGAGCCAATTTATCTAATTGAAGAAATTGGTTATAAGACTTGATCTGAATTTCAATAAGGTTAGGCAGATCGATAATTTCTTCTCTATCTCTAAAACTCACCCGTTGAGGCGGCCTTTTTAGCATTGAGCGGCTCCTAAACTTTATCTTTGATAAATAAACGTACACAAACAGAATAAGACTGTTTTTAACTCGACTTTAAGCAAAATAATTTGCAAATCAAAAAGCAGAAGTCAATATTTCATGGCTTCTGCTTATTAAAAAAAGGACTTTGATCTCTTAGAGACCTTTTAAAGTCAATTTACCACCAGCAGCTGTGATCTTTTTAACAATCTCATCAGTTTCTGCTTTATTAGCTGTTTCTTTTAGAACTTTTGGAGCGCTATCCACGATGTCTTTCGCTTCTTTAAGTCCAAGTCCTGAAATTTCACGTACAGCTTTAATCACACTGATTTTTTTATCATCAGGGGATACTTCTAAAGTGATTTTAAATTCAGTAGACTCAACAGCAGCAGCAGCAGGAGCGGCTGCAGCCATCATCATTGGAGCAGCAGCAGCAGCAGCTTTTACGCCCCACTTATCTTCTAAAGCTGTTTTTAATTTCGCCATGTCGAGAACACTCAACTGGCTTAATGTATCAACTAGTTTCTCAATATCTTGATGTTGGGTAGTCACAATATAACCTCATTGCTTGAATTACGAGAAAGTTGCAAAAAATTTGCAAAATTCTCCTTGTTTAAAAAAAAATTTAAGAGTCGCTTTGTTGATCTTTGTTTTCTAAACAATAGATCACACTTGTTAACAAAGCTTCGATAACAGCTAAAGTTTGGGAAAGCGGAGCCTCTAATGTACCTAAGAACTGGCTGCGCATCTCATCCTTACTTGGCAGTTTGGAAATCTGTTCAAAGTCTTTTGCAGAGCAAATAGAACCTTCAAACCGACCACCAAGCACTTCCATTATTCCTTCATTCGCTTGACAAAACTGATAAATCACTTTTGTCGTCTGAATAGGATCTTGATCTGCAAGAACAATGGCTATGTGACCGTTGAGCTCTTTGATCTCTAAATTAATACCAGCCACTTGAGCTGCTTTAATCAGAACTCTTTTGCGCACAACTTCTAACAAACCACCTGTCTTAGCAAGATCGATTCGAAAAGCTGAAGTTTTATTGGGCTCTAACTTTTTATAACTCGTTAGAATCACAGCTTTTGAACCTGCAATCTTATCTTTAATTTCATCTAAAAGGAGTTGTTTTTCAGGTCTCATGGTACTCTTTAAACTCCCTGTATTTCATTAATGCGGTTCAGGTCTATCTTTAGACCAGGGCCCATTGTCGATGAAAGAGCTAGAGATCTCAAATAAACCCCTTTTGCAGTCGCAGGCTTTGCTCGATTAATAGCCATTAATAAAGTAACGATATTTTCAACGAGCTTCTCTTTCGAAAAAGACATTTTTCCAACAAGGGAGTTAATCACTCCATGCTTGTCGACTTTAAATTCAATCTTTCCCGCTTTGACTTCAGCAATCGCTTTCGCAATATCGTTCGTTACAGTTCCCGTCTTAGGAGTTGGCATTAGACCTCGAGGACCCAACACTTTTCCAAGTTTTCCAACCTCTCTCATCATATCAGGTGTTGATATGACACCGTTGAAATCGGTCCAGCCATTTTTAACTTTCTCAAATAATTCTTCATTCCCAGCATAATCAGCTCCAGCGTCGAGGGCTTCCTTGATTTTATCACCCTTTGCAAACACGACGAGGACCATCCGCTTACCTGTACCATTCGGTAGTGATACAGTTCCGCGAATTTGCTGATCAGATTTTTGGGCATCGACGCCTGTTTTAAGCGACAGTTCCACCGATTGATCAAATTTCAATGGTGGGCATTTTTTTAAAATTTCGATAGCTTCATCCAATGAATAGCTCTTAAGAGCGTCAACAGACTTATCTATCTCCCGAAATCTTTTGCTACGATGCATTCTGACTTCCCTTTTGTTTACCCTTCAATAATATCCACACCCATAGAGCGGGCTGTTCCCATAACGAGACGCATACCAGCTTCTTCTGAGTTTATACGCATATCGCTTATCTTGTTTTTTACAATTTTCTTAACTTGGGTATGCGTTAACTTACCCACCTTGTCTCGGTTAGGTATTTTTGATCCTGACTCGATTCCTGCTTCCTTCAAAATCATCCGTGATACGGGAGGCTGTTTTGTAATAAAGGTAAACGTTTTGTCTGCAAAAACAGAAATAACCACTGGAAGAATATCTCCAGCTCTTTCTTGCGTTTTTGCGTTAAATTCCTTACAAAATGCCATGATGTTAATCCCGGCGCCGCCCAATGCAGGTCCGATTGGAGGAGCTGGATTCGCTTTACCAGCAGGGATTTGAAGTTTAATTGTTTTTATGAGCTTCTTTGCCATTATCGACTATCCTCTTAAATAATTATCTTAAATTAAACGACTTCAGTTTCAGCAGGAACAAGTTCAACTTGCCAAAACTCTAAGTCATCCACACGTGTTTCACGTCCAAAGATGGAAACCATTACACTCAAGCGACCTTTATCATGAAAGACTTCGATCACAGTTCCAATGAAGTTAATGAAAACACCATCTATAATTTTAACTTTTTCGCCAGGGGTAATATTATGCTTCTGGACGACACCTTTTTTCTTCTCTTCGAGATCTTTTAAGAGAACATCGACTTCACCCTGTGCCAAAGGCTCTGGTTTTTCACCGCCCAAGAAACCCAAAACATGGTTCGTATTGCGAACATACATCCAGGAATCATCCGTGAGATTCATTTTAACAAGAATATACCCCGGCCACAGCTTCTTTTCGCTGATCTTCTGTTGACCTTTTTTCACTTCGGCTACATTTTCAGTCGGAACGAGAACATCATCGACGAGTTCTGCCATTCCCTTGGCTTCACGATTCTCTTCAATCGTTTTTTTGACTCTCTTCTCTTGCCCGGACATTACTTGAATGACGTACCACTTGTGCATGACAACCTAAAATTTTTTAACCAAAAATGAAATGAACGATTAATGCAATACCATCTAAAAAGCCTTTAATGATGAGGTCTACGACGTAAATACCTAATCCAAATAAAAATGTCGTCGCTACCACCATCTGAGTTGAAAACTTCAACTCTTCTTTTGTCGTCCAACTAACTTTTTTGAGCTCTTCTTTCAGCTCTTGAATATAACCAAAAAACTTACGCTTCTTGGCTGCTTGCTTAGCATTTTCAGCTAAATTCGCTCGGGAGTGATTGAGTTTTGCATCCATAGCACACATAAAATTTCACACCTTAGAGGCAGTTGCAATTCTTAAAAACGAGTGCGGAGGGATTCGAACCCCCGACCGGCGACTTTGGAGATCGCTGCTCTACCAACTGAGCTACACACCCGCAGGGGACCGTAAAATTCAGTATTTTACGATCCTCAAGCCTTGATCTTATAGAATAATCTTACTTACAGTTCCGGCGCCAATTGTTCGGCCACCTTCACGGATCGCAAAACGATTCCCTTCTTCCATCGCAATCGGGTGGATCAGCTCAGCAGTTAACTCAATGTTATCTCCCGGCATCACCATCTCAGTCCCTTCTGGAAGCGTTACTGTCCCTGTCACATCCGTTGTACGGAAATAGAACTGAGGACGGTATCCTGTAAAGAACGGCTTATGTCGGCCACCTTCGTCTTTATTCAAAACGTAGATAGTCCCTTTAAATTTCGTATGTGGCTTACATGTTCCAGGAGCTGCAAGAACCATTCCGCGCTCGATGTCGTTTTTCTCAACACCACGCAAAAGAATTCCAACGTTCTCACCGGCACGTGCCTCATCGAGAATTTTATTAAACATCTCCAAGCCAGTAGCTACTGTATCGCGCGTATTGCGAATACCTACCAACTGAAGCTTATCGTTCGTTTTAACGATCCCTCTTTCAACACGACCCGTAGCAACGGTACCGCGACCTGAAATAGAGAAAACGTCTTCAACTGGCATCAAGAAAGGCTTATCTGTTTCGCGAATAGGTGTCGGGATCTTCTCATCGACAACATCCATCAACGCCTCAATTGCCTTAATATACTCAGCGTTACCTTCCAAAGCCTTTAGAGCAGAACCGCGAATGATAGGAACATCTTTATAGCCTTTTGCTTCGAGAAGCTCGACTAATTCCATTTCAACAAGTTCAACAAGCTCTTCGTCACCCTTGCCAATCATGTCCATTTTGTTCAAAAAGACAACGATTGAAGGGACTCCAACTTGACGAGCCAAAAGAATGTGTTCTTTTGTTTGAGGCATCGCACCATCTGTGGCAGCAACAACGAGAATTGCTCCGTCCATCTGAGCGGCGCCTGTAATCATGTTTTTAACATAGTCAGCGTGACCTGGGCAGTCCACGTGAGCGTAGTGACGCTTATCTGTTTCATACTCAACGTGAGTTGAGTTAATCGTGATTCCGCGCGCTTTTTCTTCAGGCGTATTATCGATAGACGCATAATCGCGAAATTTTGATTTCCCTTTTCCTGCCAAAACTTTAGTAATTGCAGCTGTTAAGGATGTTTTACCATGGTCGACGTGACCAATGGTTCCGATGTTGACGTGTGGTTTGGTTCTCTGAAATGCTTCTTTTGCCATTATGCTATCCTCCGTTAGGCCCCGGTATTAATATTCATTCGAACTTTGCCCAGAATAGGAATTGAACCTACGACCTTTTGCTTACCATGCAAGTGCTCTACCACTGAGCTATCTGGGCATTCCGCTAAAAGTGAAGCACTCAAACACAGAGTCCCCACCTGAAGTCGAAAGCAACAAAGCTTAATTCACTAAGATAAATAAATTCAACATCTATTGTGCCTTCGATCAAGATTTTTTGAACCTCTCTCTTAAAAATCAACGCTGGCGATAGGTAATTCGCGCCTTAGTCAAATCATAAGGGGACATTTCAACAGTAACCTTGTCTCCTACGAGCACCCGAATATTGCGCATGCGCATTTTACCGCAGAGATGAGCATGGACGTGCATCCCGCTCTCCAAAACGACCCGAAAGGTCATATTCGGCAATAACTCTTCTACGGTCCCTTCAATTTTAATTGTGTCTTCCTTAGGCATAAATCTCAGTATTTTACGTAAAACTTGGACTATCAAACTAAATTTGCTCCTTTATGTCAAGAAACAAGTTTTTTGCTCTATAGAATTGACATAGAATACACACCCCAGTATCATGCTTCCTTATGCTGATAAACGACTCGTTAGAAACACTTCCCTTTGAATCCTGCTTAAAAAAGCAGGATTCCATTAAGGATTTTTTTAAACCCAAGGGAGATATTGGCAAAAACTACGAGAAAATTATTGAATTAGGCAAGTCAGCACCATCCGTCCCTGATGCATTTAAAATCGAAGATAATATTGTCTCTGGATGTCAGAGCATCATGTATCTATACTCTTATTTTGAAAATGGAAAAGTGATTTTTCTAGCTGAATCAGAAGCTTTAATTTCAAGAGGTCTTGCGGCTCTTTTGGTCTCTGTCTATAGTGGAGAGTCTCCGACAACTATCCTAACATGCCCGCCTGTTTTTTTAGAGGAGCTGGGAATTCCATCGAGTCTCTCTCCTAGTAGATCTAATGGCCTCGCTAGCCTTTTTCTGCGCATGAAGCAAGATGCGTTAAAATTTTTATTAAAATCTTAAATTTTAAGGAGCTTTTATGACTACCGTAACCTCTTATCCCTCTTTCCAGATCGACACCCCCCCTGCTTTGCTTCTGTATGCTATTGAAAAATCAAATCCTAAAAAAATTGCAGCCATTGAAAAATCATCTACTCTTTGGCATGTTATCGGAAAAATAACTCCATTCGTTTATACTATTTTGGCAGTGGGCTCCTTCATTGCATCTGGGTTATTAGCCCCTTTTTATCTTCCTGTCGTAGGCTTTATTGCAACGACTGGATTATTCGTCGCGGAGCCTTTTCGCAAAAACTGCTTGAGCTACGCACAGCAATCCCAGGAGACAGCCAATGAGCGTCGGGTATTGGCAGACAAAACCGAAGCCTTGCCAAAGAATATTTCTGCCTTAAACGCATTACTCGGCGGTTTATCTATTAATTCCAAACAGATTTGCAATCTCTCTCAAGAGGAAGACTTAATTAAGTTAAGACCTTTAATTGCTCTATATGCATCTCAAGTGGAAAAGATTAATAAAATTCAGGAGGATATGAGCCAAGCAGAAACTGATGCCCGCGAGCTCCTGAACAATCCCACATCTGCCAATTTGGAGTTTTATGGAATGCCCAAGATTCTTGCGACGCGCATCCATGCAATGTATCTTAAGGACAACTTTTTTGATCAAAAAATCACTACAGCATTTACTCAAGCCGTTCTTCTCCGTCCATGGTTCCAAGGATCCCTTGAAAACCTGTGCTCTTTGAATAAAACATCTAGCCATGACCGTGCTTTAGCAAATGCATTTAATGATCCAACAGCGGAGGACTTTGTTCTATTTAATAATGTAGAGGAGAGCAAACTCTCTAGAAACGAAACACGAGAAATGTCTATTGCTCAGCTAGCGGAGCGTTTAATTGCGATTATCGATCAAAGGCATATCGTGGTAATCACTTCTTGAATCCCGCCTGTTACCTCTATCGTGTGGTCGGGTTTAAGATAAATATCATATTCTAAACGCACACCAAACTCCCCTGGCAAATAAATTCCGGGTTCAATGGAAAAGCAGGTAGATGGAACGAGCTCTCTCAAGTCTAAGGTCTCTAGACTATCGATATGCGCACCTGGACCATGATCTTCCGTATAAATATTATGCCCGGTGCGATGCGTAAAGTATTGTCCGTAACCTGCATCTTCGATCACTTGCCGAGTCACTCGATCAACTTCAAATCCTTTAATTGCCTCTTGAGCCGCCCACCGCTTTGCGACATAGTCGGTAGCTGTTTTTTGAGCGTGTCTCACAATTGTAAAAATTTCCTCCTGGCGCGGGGTCGCTTTTTCTGCTGCAACAGCAACACGGGTAATATCTCCATAGACAGCTCGCGGGGTGTTTTTTTTACACCAAAGGTCGATGAGGATAAAATCGCCTAATTGAATGGGTGTCCTATCTTCTTTTTTGGGCTCAAAGTGGGGGTCTGCGCTATGGGCATTCACTGCGCAAATGGGAAGCCCCGCTGAAATAAAATTTTTTCGCCTAAATTCTTCGACAATGAACATACGCACATCGTATTCGGTGATTTTCTTGTCCCCTCTTAGATGCAGAGCAATCCATTCCCATGTTTTTCCAGCCGTGCGATCTAAAAATGAGGCCGCTTCTAAATGGGATTCCACTTGGGACTGATCTAAAACACAGGTGTAATACTGGAGAAAGTTTCCGGACGAAACCACTTCCACTCCGTAGCTGCGCACAAGATCAATCACCCCGGCATCCACTTGAGAAAGATAGGGAATGGCATTTCGAGGAGAGTACTCCATTGCAACGGTTCTAGAGCCTTTTAACAGGTCTCCAAGGGAGGATTCCATTTCTTGCCATTTGAGATAGATCTTTTTTTTTCCGGGTAAGCCCTCTAATACGTGGGATTCAATCTTATGGAGCAATTGAACGGGTTCTCCTTGAGCTGGGATCCAATAAAAAAATCTGCGGGTGATCAATCGATTGGAATCAATATTAAGAAAATTGCGCGCAAGAGAGTTTTGAGCGTGAAAATCAAATAAGAGCCATCCATCTATTTTTTCTGCTTTTAAATGCGACTGAACATCTTTAATTCTTTGAGGCCAATCCATGACTCCGCCTTTAGTGATATAAACACTGGATTAAAGCAGAAGCTGCCACAACGCGCAAGATCTGAAAGGGTTCTTTTAAAATTTCTAGTAAAAAGGGGATCGAACTTGGATCTCCGATATGTGCTAAGGCCTCTAAGATATGTACTTTCATCTCTCGATCGACGTTATGATAAGCCTCTTGTAAAATTTTTACAGCGCGCGGATCACTGCCAACAAGGGCTAAAATCAAAGCGGCTTGAATTCGGATTTTTTCATCGGAATCCTCTAATAAAGCACTTACAGCCGTGAGATCTTCTTCATCCCCTTCTTGTAACAAAGTCGCAGCAGCGGCTCCCGTTACTCCCCAGCTGTGTATTTGAAGAAAACTCCTGACGACCTCTTGGGCTTTTGGATACCTCAAGATACTTAATACGGATAAGAGCTCAAGACGGGTCATTTGGTCAACGACTATCGGATAATGGGGTATTTGCTCGATATGGTGCACATCACTTGGAGCTAGTGACCGAAAAAGAGGGTTTTCTCCATTGTCCCACATCCATAATTGTGATCTTTCTGCAAAAAATACTTTATCGATGACTTGGCACGACTGCTTGACTTCGACTCGCTGGCCAATGAGTCCAAGCGCGAGATTCACTTTAACGTAAGGATCTTTTGAGCCCTTGATGTATTTCAAGGAAAGCTTAACTCCATATTTTCCACTCGAGGCAATCGCTGCCGAGGAGAGTCTTTGCCAGATGAGGTTTTCATGATCTAGCCACTCAGCTAACTTTGTCTCTCCAACGGGCGCTTCTAAAAGAAGCGCTACCCAAGCAGCGGTAATTGAAACAGGGGCAAAGGGATCTTTTAAACTTTTTTGGATCAGATCAATCACTTGGATTTCGCCCACTTTTTTGATCCGCAATAACCCAAGCACATTTAAAGCGCTCAGGCGGACATCGGAAGAGGTGTCTTGTAACAGAGGAATCATGAGATCGATATGATCTACGAGATTCAAATGAGAAATGACCTCGCAGCCTAACTGGCGCAATCCCGCTCGATTACTTGTCAGGAGCTGTCTTAGTTTCTGTCGATCAATTTTATCATAGATACTCACTAATGAAACGATCGCTGCAGCTCTTTCCTCGGCAAGCGCCTTTGGATTGCCTAAAACCTCTTCTAATTGAGGGCGCAGATGGCCCATCCGCAATTGACCTACAGCTTGAATCACTTCTAAGCGAACATACCATACTTTTTCTTCTTTTAAAAGGCGCTCAATTTCATTTTGCAGGAGAGCATCTCCATAGGAAACCGAGAGTTTAACGGCAATGGATCTTAAAAAAGCATTTGAGCTGCGCAATCCATCGATAAGCAATGGAATTGCCTTGGCATCCCGTGTAAATGCAGCCCCTAAAAGAGAGGTTAAACAGACAGATAGTTGAGACGAGGTTTCCCCTTTATTCAGTACGCCCCAAGCAATCACTTCGAGCATATGGCGGCTTTTCAGTTCCTCTTGAAAGGATTGAACCCCTTTTTGCCACTGCTCCCACGCTTCTACTTCATCTCCCTTTTCACATAAGGCTCGAATAAATGAGACTTGCAAATTTTTGGAATTGGGAAATTCTTCGAGCGCTTTTTTGGCTTCTTTGACAGCTGAGATCCGATCATTGATGAATAGATGGCCATAAACTCTTTTGGTCGCTAGCTCTTCTGTATAGTTCTCTACAGAACATAGAGAAGAAATTGCGATGGAAGAAACTAATAAACATTTAAGCATATCTTAAGCTAGATGACTTAGAGGGCGCCCACCGATGAGATGAAAATGCAAGTGAAAAACGGTTTGCCCAGCCTCTGGTCCATTGTTAGTAAGAAGACGATATCCATTAACAATGTCATATTCTTCTGCTAATTGTTGCGCAACAGTTATACATTCTGAAATGAGAGAAAGATCTTCTTTTTCTACCGACTGCAAATCCGGGATCTCTTTTTTAGGCACAATGAGTATGTGCACGGGCGCAATGGGAGCAATATCTTTAAATGCAATAATGCGCTCATTTTCAAACACTTTTTCACAAGGGAGTTTCCCTTGAATAATTTTGCTAAATATCGTGGTCATATGCTTAATACATAATTTAAAGCTTTAAGAACATCCGGCTTTGTTTCCCAGACGGAGATAAATCGTCCCTTATGGCAGAAAATCGCCCCATCTATTTTTGAAACGCGTTTCAAATCCTGATCGAGCAGCCCTGCCCACTCCTCTGGAAGAGGCTTGCGCACTTTCATTTTATCTTCTAATGTTGGAGGGATCCCTCGAAGTTTCCAATGACCGGCCGATGGCATGATCACAAATAGAGCTGGGTGCGTTTCTCCTCCCAAGTCGAAAAACGACTCCATCCAAGGAAGAGCTTCTTCAAAAACCAAAAAATTCTGATTTGCTTTCATGCTCAATGCAACTTTTTCACGGCAAGACCTAATGTACTCAAATCGGTCAAGTAGGCGCCTAAGATGCCCTAACGTAAAATCCAAAGCGGTAAAGAAAGCGGCATTTTGCACTTCATGTGGTGCATCGTAAAGCGCTGGAACAAAATTGGTGATCACCTGAGAAAAGGTACATGTGCCCGTCGTTAGAACGACCCGCCCTGTGTCATGCGCATCGATCCCACAAATTAAAGAGTGATTGAAAAACCGATAGGTGTCTTCATCGATGATTTTCATCTCTTTAAAATAGAGCCACACCATCCCCGCACTACTCAAGTCCCCCTTATAATTTACCTGATGGTGATCGAACCGTTTACTAGGTGGATCATAGAGACCGCCCACATCACAAACAAATTCACACTCTTGTAATTTGACGGGATTGCGCGTTCGGATAATTTTATCCCGATCAATTTGGTTAAAGAGTAAAAGAAGCGCACATGCTGTCACTTCATCCGCGTGAAAGGTTCCATCATGTGTTCCACAACTGCGCAGGATCATTTTTTGCTTAAGGGGTTAAGATTGCTTGGATATCCTTGACTATATACCGATCCCAGTTGAAACGCACGAATTTTTTCGGGAGGCGTATTTCAAAAATCCAAAGAGCAAAAATCTATAGAGAACAGGGAATGTCAAGCTTAAAATGAATAGAGTTATCGACAGCTTTTCAACATTGATCCAATCCACTTATATTGTGTGTTTTACAACGCGCTCAAGAAATCCAAGATTTTCCATAAAACGCTTAGAACAAGCACATTAAAACAAATCCGATCTTTTGCTCGGGTAATCTAGAAAGGCTCAAAGGCTACATATTCCCTCTAGAGAGCCCTCCTAAATCAAGGGGTTGTGAACAGCTTTTCCACACCAGAAACATGTCGCAAAATGAAACCGATCGAATTCTCAATTAATAAGATCTTGTGAATTCCGAATTCGACCGTTTATTTTCAATCTCACTTTTCTATTTAAAATTAAATAACAAAAAGACATTAGATATAAATTATACACAAATAGGTTTTTATGGCTCTAATTCCTCCTAACTCCCCAAAACCCGCTAGGCAATCCTCCCAACAACCATCCGATCCAGTTTCTTCCTCTTCTTTTATAGATCGAATCGCGAGCATTGCCGAAAGCTTAACAACTTGTGTTTCAAATGTATTTGGATTTAGCTCAAGTAAGGAAGACAGCGAAAGCACTCTAGCGGGTAGAGCTGCTCCTCTACAGATAAAAGATCCTTCTATTATGCATATTGAGACTGTAGCCACTAATTTAATCCAACCTCAACTCCGAAAGAAAGAAGGCTTCGATCATTCTTATGGTCTTATAGAAACGAGCTCTCGAGCAAAGATAGAGGAGGCTTATTTTAATTTCTTTCTCAATCAAGCGGTTAGTCTAGACGCCTTAAAAAACCCAGATCTTGATACCGAGACTAAAGAGCGGCTCACGCTCATGGCTCTTCACGGCTATACCAAAGCCGCTAGCATTGGGGTTTCTTATGAACTATCGAGTGATATACAAGTTTCTCCTTTTTTAGCAGCTGCAGGACAATATCATCGCTCAACTAATAGCATATCTGAAAAAACACTTAAGAATTTTAGCAAAGAGCTCAACTTAACGGAAAAAGAACTCCTTGTTGTTTCAAGTGATTTGTTTAGCGAATCCTTATCTAGATCCTATGATTATAAAGACATCAAATCCATGGATGCATTCGAGGAATTTATCGGCGACGCTCTACAGGCTCCACTAACTGATTCGGCAAATCCCTTTCTAATTAACATCTCTAATTATATGACAAGCGGCCCGAAAACGGCTGCAGAAATCAAAGAGATCACTAAAAACCTCGAAGCTGCATTCATCAAAAGATTGGAAGAACACATTTCTGCCCATCCAGCGGATGCAGAAAAACTAAAAAATCTGATCTTAAGATTACAAGTTGTTGCATTTTCTAAGGAGCTGGGAGAAACTGTTTTACTCATTCCACAATTTCTTGTCGAAAAAAAAGATCATTACACGGATGCAGTTAAAGAGCTCTTTTCAGATAAGCTAAAACAAAAATCCTCTAACAACTTTGATCTTCTAAAAGAGACTCTTATCGGCAGCGGATTTTTCCCTAGTATCGATGCCTCAAAAGAGTTGATGCTGCGATTGTATAAACAAAATGTTCAAGCTCTGATGAAATCGGAAAATTTACCCACAGCAGAACTTCCAGCAAGGCCTGAAAAAACAGGGGTGACTATCCCTACGCTATTCGCTAGTTATGAACACTTTCTCGAACACCCAACAGTAAAAAAATTTTCAGAACTAGCTGCTACCACAAATGACCAGCCCTATTTACAAATCTTAATAAAAGCTACCGTCGACCTTTTAAAGGGGCTTGGAAAAATCGACCTTTCTCGCTTTTTTAAAGAACATAAAATTGGAGACCTTCTACAAATTTTCTATTTTCAAATTCTCAACGCGATGGGCAGCGCATGTCTATATAAAAATAATCCAACAAAACTTACCAATGAAATCGATCTGATCCACCAGGTCATTCAGAACATCTTATCCCTAGTGCGCCCCTATAAAGAGGCGGATTTCGCTAACAGCGTTAGCGATCGAATGACAAAGGGAAATCCTCCTGTTATTTCAGAACAAACATTTGGTAAACCAACCGTAAGCGTGACCTCCTCCGGAATGCACGCTTTTTCCAGTATTTTAGGTGGAGTAGAAGCGCAAAAAGGATCTAAAGATTTAAATATCTGTCTGCTAAAGGACTGTTATTTCGAATCTCAGGACGTATTAGAAAGCTTAAAGACTGCTACAGTTTTTACGTTAGACGGAGATGCCCTCACTGCTGGCGTGCAAACATTACAACAAGCGCACACACCCATTGATCTTTTTGTATGCGAATTCCATCACAACATATCCACAACGAGAACATCCTATTCCAGGGAAGACATTCTTGGTCAAATTCATGCAATGCATACAAATGGCCTATTAGCTAACCCCTGTACCATTGCCATTGATAGCACGATCAACCTAGAGCAATCTTCTGATTTTCGGTCCCTATTAGAGGACCCTGTGATTAAACAACTCATTCTCGATGGATCGCTTAATATTGTGTTATTTAGAAGCGCCCAAAAATTTGATATGTTGGGAATGGATAATTATTCCGGCGGAATTTCGATAAGCATCAATAAACCAGATTCTTTTATGGCATTTAACGCTCGGATAACAGATCTAAAAGATCAACTTACGGGGCTCAGTTATCAAGGGCTTACACACTTAAGTCGTTATGGAAGTCAATCTGTAGAAGAATACCAAAAAGCGATCTCAAGAAACTTAAATTACCTCTACTCAAGACTTCCAACTAATTCTATTTTTAGACCAGGCTCCACTAATCCAATGCAAATCTCTGAAATTAAAGATGAAAATTTAGTTTTTCTAGATATTAAATTCCCAGGGAACCCATCATTAATCGGCGCTGTTGCGAAAAAATTATTTGAATTTGCAAAAGCTAATAAATTAAACCTAACAAGTCGAGCTAGCTTTGGTTTCACAACGACCAATGTCATTACAATAGAGGGAACGGTCCGACTCACCCCCGGATTAGAGAGCAAAGCTGATTTGGATAAATATGCTGCCTTTTTTCAGGCTATCCAAGGAGTTCTCGATAACGTTCCCAAAGAGGGAGATCCGGGGACTGTTGAACAGGCTCTTTTTGCCATTTTTGAATTAGATGTATCTACTATATTATAGAAGTCACATCCATTGCATCTAATCGATCTGCTAGGTGATCATCCCTATATTCTTGTATCTGTTCTGTTTGATCGATCTCCTTCTGAACAGCTTGAAAAAACGCAGCGTACGCATCTAAAACAGCTTCCGACTCAAGCCCTGCACTAAAACGCAGTAAATCCTCATCCATCGCAGTTAAGTTGGCATTCATAAATCCAAAACTTACTCTACTTGTGAAGAATAATTTTTTATGATCGACAAATCGGATCAGCGCATTGATAAAAGAGCCTCGACTAATTGGATAGTTAGGAAATTTCACATCCAAGAAAAACATCTTATCATCTTCAATTCTAGAAATTTGCATCGGATTAGAAGACCCTTCTGAGTAAAGGAATTTTTCTGGAATTTTTTTGTACATCCGCTGGGTATTATCCATAATTTCTTTTCGATAGGCGTCTATACTCCCTTCTCCATACTTTTGGATATGGGAAAGGCCTTGATAATCCACACCAGTTAACTGATCTTCTACCGCATCCATTCGGGCATTAAATTCACTAAACGCCTCTTTTTTATTAATAGTCATGGCGATTCCACCATAGTAGTTATCCATCCCTAACATATCAAACTTCTGAGCGCTTCTAATGATTGCAATATTGAGCTTCCCTTCATTTATTAATTTACTGATTAATGGATCTGACAACAGCGCCTTCATTTCTTCCGACTTTTCCAAATCAATTGTCGTATCTATTAACACTGTAAACTGATCTGCCATCACCCCTTGAGCATATAATCCCTTTATTTTATCAAGGACATTAACCGGCATATACACCTTTTTGTCGACCGCAATATTGTGATGGAATTCGGCGATAAACAAATCTACTTTTCCACTAGCCGTGAAGGGCTGTCCTTCCATTACAGGAATCACATCATATGTCTTTGCTAATTTCAAATTGTCACTCGATGCATAATAGTAGGAGTCACTCAAAACAGCTACACGCAGTTCCCGACTCCCCTTTTGTTTCTCGACACCTGCACAAACACTTGAAAAACAATGCATTCCAGATGCTTTTAAATACGCATTTGCAATCGGACTTAATCTTCGAATCATGCTCGTTGAAAAAACGCTTGAATCATGTGGCTCTACAAGTGTCAAAAGGGTTTGTATCTCTTGATGAATAACCTCTATTTCATTCACAAACTTAAGAAGGTCGTGCTTTGCGTGAACTGCCCCATTCATCGCATTTAACATACGGAAATACGCAATCTGAAGCAATTTGGCGATTCCCTTATCAGAGAACGCCTTATCCACTCCGCAGTTGGCTAATCCGGATAAAAGGAGAAAGGTCCCTTTTGGAACGACTCTAAGATAGGGAGGTGCGCTTGGATCTTGCGATAATGCATGAAACTTAGATACAATCGGCTGACTTAAAAAGTCATCAAAGCTGTGACAAACTACTGGAGATTTATCGTCTTGGGTAGATTCTGTAATACGCATATTTAATTTCGAAAAAATCTCCTCTAATTTCTTGACCTTCAACCATGCGCCCTTCGCTTGCGCAGGTGAGACTCTATATCCGTTTCTCGCAATCACATCATCGAGGATTGAATAGAGCTGATTGCCCCGATTTTTTATCCAAGAAGGGGCCATAATGGAATTAATCTCAGCATCAAATCTTTGCTTTGTTAGAAATTCTGGAGTGACCAAAATATGCTCGTTTTTATAATTCACAAAACCCATTAGATGGAGATTTCTAAAAAACTTATTAGTCAACCACTCCGCATTTTCTAATAGAGAGTCTCCGAAATGGGTATGGATTTTTTGAATGATCAGATCTTCAATTGAGGTGACGACTTCTTTGAATTCACTTGGATCTGTTATGAATTTCGAAAAATTAATTAATACAGGACTATCGAGTGGACCTTTAAGGAGATTTTCTAGCAAAATCTCAAGTTCTTCTATAGTGCTAACATTTAAATTTAAATCTAGATAAGGCAGCTCCCTCTCGATCACTTCACTTAATAATGGACTGCTAATTACATGCATTTCATTGGGTTTTAATCCGGCATCCCTTGCATAGTCTTCATCCACTTTACTCAATAACTCTACTCCCGTGAGACGATGATATCCACTATACCCAGATAAAAGGGGTGTTACCTGAAGACCTAACTTCTCGCATTCAAAATAGTTAGCGGGCGATACTTTGCTATAGCTGTGAAGGATTAATTGCTCTAATTTTTTTTGAGTCCCTGCATCAACATCCACTCTTGACTCTGAAAGAAACTGCTGGTTTAAAGACCAATTTCTATGAATGCCTTTTAGATCCAAACAATAAGCCATAAATAACACCCCCGATTTTCTTTCGGCCATTATAAAGAATGACTCGATTTTAGAATACTTTAAAACAAAAACTTAAAACACTTATATAATAAAAAACTTTTTACAAGTTTTTATTCTCATGAATTAGCCAAATATGCCATCTTAAAATTATGGAAAGCTACCTCTACTCTGACCTCTATGATCTCGTCACCCCAGATGGGAAGATCACATCTTTAAAAAAGATCAATCCAACCACATCTGAAGCTGAGGTCTACATTCAAAATATTTCTCCTGCATTTGCAGGCTATGGACTGGATTCTCAACACATCTCTTTTAACTTAAAAAGTACGCTCGCCCAGCTTGGGCTTAATGGAAACTGCCTTGACTACACGCTCGATCCAAAAAAACGCACTGCGCTCATTCGCCTTAAGCTGCGCTCTTTTGGAGAAATCGCCACGCTCCTTCTCTCTCAACTAGAAACGGGTAATTTTATAGGAAAACTCTTTGCTGCAGATCCCAGAAGACGGGTGCGCAATCCCGATTACCTGTTACGGATGTTTGGCAGAAGCGATCGGGAAGGCAGACCTCTTCTTTCTTTGGGAGGCCCTGAAGGGCGCGATGAACTTCTCTTAGAAAAAATTGAAGGGCGCACTGTCGCTTTTCTGCAACTTCAGGAAGGGGTTCTCTCTTATGATAAAAAATCGATTACTGGCCTTCTTCCCACAATTATTAAAGCGCTTTCAAAACCCCATTACCCCTTACGCCTTCTCATTCAGCTCAATCAGATTCAATGCCCCCTCGAAAAAAGGGTCGTTCAAGAAAATCAAATTCTTTTGGTGAAAACAGCCCCGCTCCATATCCGAACGGTGTTTGGCAAAGTTATCGACTCATTATTACCAGCTGGATATGCGCACACCTCGGCAAATGTATTAGAGCCGACCACAAAAGCATCGGGAGACGTCTACGAACTATTTGGGTCTTCTAATCAAGAGATCACGCGAATCCCCGTTGAATTCTATACTTTAGAGCCCCATCGGGAGCACGTCTTTTTTTCTGACCGGGATCAACTTCAAAATTGTCTAGAAAATCCAGAGACCCTTTTTAAAGCTTTTAAAACAGCTCCAGAGCCGCTTCACCACCGCGCGGCTGTCTTCGTTGTTAAGGGAGATCAGATGCTTAACCTTCAGAAGCATGATTGGATTGAACGGGATCCTCATAAAAATGTATTCCCGGGCGTCTTCCATCCAGGACAACAGGCAGCGATGGTGAATAGTTACATTGAACAGCAGCCCTGCTATCCCTTTTTAAAAAGCATCGAGAACGGCTTAATTACAAGCCAGGGAGCTCTACTCACACGCTACCTCCCCTCTCCCCTGATGAAGCAACTCATCCTCGCAGATCTCGTTCAGCGCTGTTTAAAAGCAATCTACTTCCAATACCCCTCTCTTTCCCACGGAAGTTTTTTCTCTCATGAAGACCGCTCGATGCTTTTAGATTTGAGCAAATTTGGGATCCCCGTTTTTTGGGTCGATCAAACTTCTGGCAAAATCTTACAATACATTTCTAAGCCGAACAAAGATTCCGGCATGTTCGTTCCTCAAGACCTTGTGGATACTTTTTTCAAAGCAACTGTCTTTGGGATCTATGGGTCTAACTTAATGGAAGGAAATTTCGAACACGAACTCTCCCTTCTTCTCAAAGGGATCGATGAAATGAAAGGAGACTTCCACCATCCCTTGCTCAATAAAGGGATTCCCATTGCACTACTGACAGGTGGTGGTCCTGGCGTCATGGAAGTGGGGAATCGGGTGGCTAAGAAAATAGGCATCCTCTCTTGCGCAAATATCGTCGATTTTAGAAATAGCAGTAACTTAAATATTACCGAGCAAAAACAAAATCCCTACATCGATGCTAAAATGACCTATCGCCTCGATCGTTTAGTGGAAAGGCAAGCGGAATTCCATTTAGACTTCCCCATTATTTTAACCGGAGGAATTGGAACCGATTTCGAGTATTGTCTAGAAGAGGTCCGCCGCAAAGTGGGATCCGTTTCGACGACGCCTGTCCTCCTTTTTGGAGAACCTGATTATTGGCGTCAAAAAATCACGTCCCGCTTTCACTGCAATCTATCCGTTGGAACCATTGCAAAATCAGAATGGATTAGCAACTGCTTCTACTGCATTCAAACAGCTGAGCAAGGCCTAAAAATCTATCGAGACTTCTTCTTTGGAAAACTCCCCATCGGCCCTAAATTTCCAAAGGCACCCGATGGGTTTTTTTATTAAAAACCCCAAGAAAAGCCGATTTCCCCATACTCTGTACGATCATTAAAGAATTGCCCTTCATACGAATAGCCATGATGGTAATCGACGTAGAGTCGCATCTTTCGACCAATCCCCTGCAATTTACTGATCTCATAGCCCAGTTTAACTGTCGCATCAAAATGCCAAAAACGCTGCTGCCAGTTTTCTATGTGAATGGCAAGAAAGGGAGTTCCATATAGACGATGATAATAAAGTTTTCTTCCAAAAATCCTGATCTCCGTTCCATATTCTACATATAAGGGTTTAATCGGAAAGGTTTTATCGCTATGAAAAACAACTCCTGGGCCACAATAGAAGCGTACATGCTGATTCCATTGGTAAGAAGAAAAGAAATCAAATGCCTCCATACTTGGATTTTTTCTTTTATCGAGATACCAAGGGTGATTCACTAAAAACTCATCTCCCAAATGGGATGAAATATGATAAACCCGCGCTCTAAAAGACCAACGACCAGCAGCATAGGAAAGTGGAATACCTACGAGATAATCCGTGTTCACAAGTTCACACGACTCATGCTCGTATTTTTTAGGAACATGCCAATAGTTAAATACAGCCCAGACGCCTGCTTGAATCCCGATCTGAAGATCTCCATGCCAAGGAAATACATTTCTCCAGCGGAAAATCGGAAAATCATCTCCAAGGGCTACCGAAGCAACTATCTGACCGATCACCTGATCTCCAAAACGCGCAGCAGCAAAATAGGTCGGCTCTCTAGGATCTGCGACAAGGGGCGCAAAAAGAACAGTCGATTGAGGGAACCAAATCCCATCGACCCGCGGCTGTTCGACGTATTTCTCTCGTATTTCAATTTCCTCCTTTGGAAGGTCCTTCCGGACATCTACCGTTTTAACTCCTGGTAAATCCTTAACAAATTCGACAATACTGTTTGCGATGAGTTCGTTTTTTGGCAAATTCGCGAGATGAACCACGTGATCTTTGACAACGACGATCACTCGATATTCATAAAAATGGATATCGATCAGCGCTTGGATATACCCTTCGAGATAGGGATCTGTCGCATCCTCAAAACTCTCAATTGGCAGCCCATCCGCCCGCGAGAGCATGGGAGAGAGATTATAGGCGATTTCCTGTGATGGGTTCATGGAGTCAACAGATAGTCTTTCCAACTCCGAAAAATCAGGTTCCGACTCCTCTGCACATAGAGAAAAACAACAAAGAGAAAAACAAGCAATTCCCAATATTCTTAAACTCATTCTCATTTTAGCCCTCCCTTAAAAAAAATCGTTAAAGAGCAATGTATAAACAATAAGCGTGTTTCTACGCAAAAAATAAATTTTTTTACCGCATTCTTTTTGAATTCGTAGAGTGATTCATCCTTTTTTCTTGCATTTCGGAATCCCACTTGGATATGATCCAACTCTTAGATTTTCATCCATTTCACGATGGGGCAATAGCTCAGTTGGTTAGAGCAGCGGACTCATAACCCGCGGGTCACTGGTTCAAGTCCATTTTGCCCCATCCTTTCCACATGGTTGCAAGTCAACGATTTGCAGCCTATTCTCCCCCAACCCACTAAGCTGTTTATCTCCCAAATGGGGGAATAGCGGGGGAATTGCAAAACACAACTCCGAACAAATCCTAACAGAACCCAACACGATTCGACCTTTTCAACGATTTCCCCCAAATTTCCCCCAGTCCATATTTTCAGCTCAATCATTCACATTTAGACATCTGTAATAAAGCGATTTATGAAAACATGTGATCGGATTTTTTATCCGCTGTTGCAATTATTTGCTACTTATCGTAGACTGCGGATTACGACTTTTATTTAAGGTTATGGAAATGGCGCATATTGAGGAACGCAACGGAGATGACGGGAAGACAAAATACCGCGTACAGATCCGTCTAAGAGGCTTTCCACAGCAAACGGCCACCTTTGATCGTAAAACGGACGCCAAGCGATGGGCTCAGAAAACTGAAGCGGCCATGAAAGAGGGTCGCTATTTCAAAACAACTGCCGCAAAAAAACGCACTTTGGGTGATCTGATCGATCGATACATTACAGAAATCCTCCCAAGGAAGCCAAAGAATGCTCATAACGTAGAAGCTCAGCTGCGATGGTGGAAACAGACGATCGGCCATTGCGTTTTGGTGGATGTCACGCCTGCTATAATTGGAGAGCATCGAGACCACTTGTTAGCGGGGAAAACCCCAAAAGGAAATATCCGCTCATCTTCGACTGTAGTTCGATATCTATCGGCTCTTTCCCATACATTCACGGTTGCCATTAAGGAATGGGGATGGCTTGAAGATAACCCTCTTCGTAAGGTATGCAAACCACAACAACCACGTGGTCGTGTAAGGTTTTTAGACGATGATGAAAGAACGCGACTGCTAGAGGCTTGTAAGACCAGCACCAATCCATATATTTACATAGCAGTAGTTCTTGGACTTGCCACTGGAATGCGTCAGGGCGAAATGATGAACCTCCGTTGGTCTGACGTAGATTTTAGAAAAGAGAAAATTACGCTTCATGAAACCAAAAATGGAGAGATACGGGTGGTTCCTCTAACGGGACATGCACATGCGGTTTTAAAGGAGCTTATGTCAAAACGCTCTTCAGAAAGCGATTTGGTATTTCCCAGTAACAACCCTAAAAAGCCTATTGATCTTCGCCACCCCTGGGAACAAGTATTAATAAAATCCAAAATTGTAGACTTTCGTTTTCACGATCTTCGTCATTGTTGTGCCTCGTATCTCCTTATGAATGGAGTGGCACTCCCCGTCATCGCGGAAATTTTAGGACATAAGTCATATCAAATGGTAAAGCGATACGCTCACTTGTCAGAAGAACACAAGAAGCAAGAAATCGCTAGCATGAATCAAAAAATTTTTGGCTGTTAAGGAGAAAAATGACAATAAAAACAAATTTCTGGCAGGAGTATGTAAAAAGAACAGATAAGAACGCCTCTTCAAGCACTCCTCAACAGTACGAAAAAATCATGATGCAAGGAAAGAAACAATTAGAAGGGGCAATAGAAGATTTCCGCCTCAAGTTAAGTGAAATACCTCTGGGGGCCGAGATCGCAAATTGGCTCGAAAGGCTAGACCTTCCTAAAGAGTATGTTTCTAGATATACGGAGAGTATGCTTCACATTATCGATTTAAAATTACTGTCATTGACCAATAAGCAAGGCCAGCTGCGTACATTGAATGATATCTCTCCTAATGATCATCGAGACACAATCGAAGAAATACGATGCTCTTCAAAGCTGAGTACCCCAGACAAGGAAAAAGCAGTAGAAGCGTATATCATATTTTCTCAGCACCTTTCTCGCGCGACTTGTGGCTTAATCATGCAGGGAGAAGACCCTGACTTTCAGCGCACTATTAAGAAAGTTGTATGGTACAAAGACTTCATTAAATTTGTGCAATTACTACCCGAGCGAGACGCATTAATTGCCAAACTTCTTTATTTTGGTGCACCGACGATGGATGAGGTTTTAAGCTTGAAGGTAGATCAGATTGATTCGAGAAAGGGTTTGGTGAAATTCAAGAAATTTTCAGTCAAGTACCCTAAACATGTGATGTTGGAGCTGAAAAGCTCTCTTACGCAAAAGAAAAAAGAAGACTTGATTTTCACTAACTTGCATGGACAGCAAGTCGAAAGAACGCATTTAAATAATTGCTTTAACCGGGCTGCACGAAAACTCGATGGCAATACTCGGATCACCCCAAAAATGCTACTCGAAGAAGATGTCGAAAAGGGGGCAGCTTCAAATTGTATATTCGCTCACCTTTCCATTTGACTTGGGCCTTATCTTAGGCCTCAACTTGGGCTTCCTAAGATTTGGCGGATCATTCCGCTATAAAGAGGCGATCATAATGTTTGCTTTATGATCTGGCGTGTCTTTAATTTTGGAGAAACCAGATTTCTCGTAAGCCCGAATCGCCCTTTCATTAGTTTTTTCCGGATCAACCAGACACCCCTCAAAGCTTTTCCACACATACTCCGTGAGAAATTGCTTCATTGCAAGAGGGCCCATTCCTTGCCCCACGGCTCTTTTATCTCCAATAAAAATATCTATCGCTGCGAGTCGGGATGTTTCAAAAGGAGTATCCTTTAGAGTTTCCTGAAGACTATAGCTGTCTCTTGGAAAAAGAAAAGCATCATAGAATTGAATGTAACCTATAGGGCCCGCTCCACAGTAAATAATAAACGCCTGCAGGGGTAATTTTTTACCATCAACAAGCTTATAGCCTTCAACGTATGACCCATACTTTGCTTGCACCAATTGCTCTGTCCAAACGGTTCCGGTATCCCAAAACTCCTGTACATGTGAGGCATTAAGCCACTCTAAAAGTATTGGAAGATGACTTCTCTTTAGCCGTTTAAAAGAAATAGTGTACTTTTCACTCATTCATTTAACTTATATTTTTGAACCTTGCTTCTTGGTTTATCAGGTATCGTATAGGCGATCACACCCTGATCGATCAAACTCTGAAAAACTTTTTTTAATCCACCTGAGATATGTTGATGTCCCAACAGCTCAGCAATTTCAGCTTTAGATAGAGGTCCCTTACGTAGTAAATTGACCACTTCTTCTTCTATCGACTTGGGCCTCAACTTGGGCCTTATCTTAGGCCTCAACTTGGGCCTTTCTTCGGGCATTTCCCCTGTAGCAAAGAAGCCTGATGGCAAGAACGTAGTAACAACGGATTCTGCACGAACTTCCCAGGTTGGCTTGGGATTTCCATTTTCTTTACACCAATCGATGATATTAAGAGTTCCCATACCCCACTTTTCAATCACCCCAGCGCGGTAAAAGACGCTAGCAATGATAGGATTCCATGGCTTCGATTCATGTGGTTTTGCTAGCTTTTCCGGAGTCATATCGAAATGCAAAATTCCTGGGTTGATGATCTCCAAATGGTCATCATACATAGCAATTGCAACTGCGCCACCGGGAGTTGTATAATCCCTATGGCAAATGGCATTTGCCAAAGCTTCCCGTGTAGCAAGAGGCGGATATAGAGGATAATCTTCCCGAATCCTTTTTCCTGATACAACACGCCCAGAGATAGGGACATGATCCAATAGAAACGATTCGCCGCGCCTCGAGAGATCAAAACCATTTCCCCAGTAATTGCGGTTGTCCATAAAACCGCCTAATCGATCAGTTCCTCGAAATCTAGCCAACCTGATAGTTAGCTGAGGATAGCTTGCAAACAGTCTTTCGCTTTTTCCATACAAAGCAACGGCGGCATTGATAAGACGCCCATCATCAAAAAGACCTAATCCTCGCAGAATAGATTCGGCATCGGTATGGGTGGGCTTTTTCATCCGACCTAATGCGACAGCATTCTGGAGGGTTGCTTGAATTTCATCTTCATCTAAATCCTGTATCGTTACCCAATCCGGAGCAAGCTCATTTTCCCATCGCCGGTGAGCATGAAACTTCACTAAAACGCGCTTTTCATACTCACTGCGGGGCATAATCTGCGTCGTGGGGCCGTGCCGAAGATAAGGGCGTCCATCATAACAATAGGTGCCCATCTTTCCAGAGACGCGAATAACAATTACAGCTTTGTCATCCCCTATAGAAACTGTTTCAATCTCCGGAAATGCTGGGGGTTCAATCCTGCGCAATTCAAGAGAGATATCCTCTAGAGTTTTGGCTGTCACTTGTTGACCGACGATTTCCCCCTTATCAGATACGCCAAAAAGAAGAAATCCTCCCAGACCATTAAGCAATGCGCAAATAGTTTTAGCGGCTTCCGTTCGTTGTCCGGTTGTCTTTTTAAACTCCAGATTTTCTGATTCACCAGCTGCAACCAGTTTTTGTAGTTCTTCCAATAGCATAGTTATTCCCTACCCTTTGGGAACATGGCCGCTTCTTTAGTTACCTCGCCTTTGGTGAGTTCCTCGATCTGCTTGGCGAGTTTGACACTTGGCGATCGCCTGCCTCGTAAAATTTCCCCTAAGTGGGTACGCGAAATCCCTAAATCTTTGGCAAAGTCTGTTTGAGAAATTCTTTTACGGAATAGATACTCATCCAAATCCATAGAGGGCAACTCCATGCTTTTTTAAGATCGATTGTACTATTTTTTTTATAAAATGCAATGTTTTTCGTACCATGCGGTACTTTTCCATTGCTCGAAAATGGATAGAGTGGTACATTTTACGTATCAATTAAATCATAATGGAGGAATTATGACACAATTAGCCTGTAGACCCCCAATAAAAATGATGATCGACGACATCCAGGAGACTCGGGTACTCGTCGATTCCCTTCTTAAAACAAAGCACTACCAACGCTTAGGCCCTGAAGGTATTTTCGCCATCATACAAAAGGCGAAAGCAACAAACGTCAACCCTTTAGATGCCTTGAATGGCGGCATGTACTATGTCCAAGGGAAAGTTGAGATGTCCGCATTTATGATGAATCAACTGATTCGGCAAGCGGGCCATTCGATTAGCAAAGATGAGCAGTCCAATGACACTGTCTGTATTCTCCATGGAAAAAGGGCGGATACGAGTGACACCTGGACAGAAGTCTTTTCAATTGATGATGCCAAAAGAGCCGGAATTTACCGTGAAGGAACGGGGTGGACAAAGTATCCAAGAAACATGCTTTTTGCCCGCGCACTTTCTAATCTAGCCCGCATGTTGTTTCCTGATGTGATTCAGGGGTGCTATGTCGAGGGAGAATTAGGAAACGAATTGAGTGAACCCAACCACGAAAAAGAGTCACCGATCGATAATCAGTGGAATGAGCTGCAAGATCATCTTCAGTCAAATCACTCCTTGCGCCAAAAACTATTACAGTTCTTTAACGTCGCTACACTCGAAGACCTACCAGTCAACGAACGCAGCCGCATATTAAAAATCGCACAATCACAAAGAGTAAAAAATGCAATTTCTTAATCTCACACAAAATACCCAAGAATGGGAACAATTCCGTCAGCAAAAAATTGGAGCAAGTGACGCACCAATCATCATGGAGGTATCCCCTTGGAAGACACCATTTCAGCTTTGGCTTGAAAAAACGGGACAATCAACCGGTTCGCAAAACCAATATATGATGCGAGGTCATGCTTTAGAGGAAACGGCACGCGCAGCATTTGAGAGAACCACAAATTTCATTGTTTTCCCACGCGTAGTCCAAAGTATGGAACATGAATGGATGATTGCCAGCTTAGACGGCATCGACATGGAAGGGAAAATATTAGTGGAAATCAAATGTGCTGGCGAAGCCGATCATGCGCTGGCCAAGCAAGGTAAAATACCAGAAAAGTACTATCCACAGTTACAACATCAACTTGCCGTCACAGGACTGTCTAATGGCTACTACTACAGCTTTGACGGCACTGAGGGTGTAATTGTTGAAGTTGAGCATAACCCTGAGTACATTAACAAACTTATTGAGTCTGAGCAGAAATTCATGGAATGCATACAAACTTTGTCGGCACCATCGCTTACCACTAAAGATTATGCCGTTAGGGATGATTTAGCCTGGAATGAAAGAGCCCAAAAATGGCTTCAGAAAAAGAGTTGCTTTATCTAAAATGGTAGTGCAACATCTGTTCTGTAAATTCAGGCTATTGGATTTGGCTTAGACAGAAAGCGCTGGGCAAAAAATGGTCTGAAATCACATTCTTCTTTTGAACTCGTTTCAAAAACCTAAAGGAGACGTATGATTTCAGACCAAATTAAGGATACCCTAGTCGACCAAATTATTAAAGGATTGATTGGGCAAGGAACAGAAGGTTTGCGGCCAGTATTGGAGCTGCTCTTCAATACGGCAATGAAAGTAGAGCGAGAGCAATTTCTTGAGTTTTGGATCTCAAAACCGTTCAAACCTACTGCAATGGCGACAATTTTTCTGCTCGCCTTTGCAACGATAAAATCATTTTAGATTTCTTATCTGAGAATGAGGGTGGCGATGATTGGGAAGAAGATCTGCGACTCTCCCAATTCTTAAGACTGAGATCAGACTTAAGCCGTGGAGATTTGCGATGTTTATATTTAGGATGGCTCGCTGGTCTTCAAAGCGATGACTGCGACGAAGAAGCTCTTGAACCACCAATACCTCCAGGACTTGTTGACATCCTCCCCTTCCTTTAGGAAGGGGAGGATGTCAAACTGCAAAACGCAAGCGCCCCGTGGTGGAATTGTTAAAAGAAGCTGAATCTATCACGTTATCTAGGCGTCGTAAAGAAGCAGAAAGGATAGCTGCAGAAAAAGCAGAGCAACAGCGATTAAATAAACTCGCCCGAAAAAAACGACTGAATGAAATTGTAGGCAGAGAATCTCTGTTGTGGGATCAGATAGAATCTCTTGCCGCTGAAAAGAAAGCACAAAGTTACGACAAAGCAGTCGAACTTCTGATCGATTTACGCGACTTGGCCTCTCATGGAGGATCATCTGACTTCTCTTTAAGGCTTAAAAATTTAAGAGAAAGACATTCTTCTAAATCGTCATTCATTGAATGCTTACGGATTTTATCGTAGGTGAAAACCTGAAAAAGATTTCTCATCGACGAGTAAATGCGTCTAGTATGCCACAGATGAGAAACATGGCTGCAAACGCGTAGAAGGGTAAGCCAGCAAAAATAAGCGCTTTATTTGGTTGATTGCGAAAATACCTCGACCACATAAGATAGATACTCACAGGGGCAGACAAGGGAAGGCTGGACATAGCAAGTACAATAACGCCTATTGTAAAGGGTGTTTCTGTGGGGCGCTCGAGAGCAAGCATGGAACAAACGAAAGCCATGCCTAGTAAGACAGGAAATGCAACCACGTAAATGGTGGTACAGATACCTAACCCCCATTTGAGTGTTTTAGGTTTTAGAACGTTTGTCTTTTGTAGGGGATTTGACATATTATTTGTGATATTTTTGAACGATTTGCCGAACAGTTCTTTGATAGCAGTCGCTGGCAAATTCGTGTTTCCAACGAGTTTCTGGATCAGGATCCAATATAGTTAAGTTTTTGATTCTGGCAAACATGTCTTGATAATACTTAACTCTTCCTTCCTCAAACTTTTTTATCACGTCAGAATCAATTGAGTCCAGTTCCAAAATTGCATCTCGGAAAGCCCAGTCATGGATCATTTGAGCATCAGTTAATCCTTCTTTGTGAGCATGATAGCGTTGGAGAGCAAGCATCTGTAGATTAGGTGATCCCATAAGACATACATAGTCAGCGACACTTGCATAATTGTGGGAATCAGAGTGGCTCTTGCCTAAAGCGATAAAGGACCCTCCGCCAAAGGTAAAAATGCGCAAATGAGATCTTTCATTAGGCTCAAGAAATTCAATGGCATGTTCAAGGATAATTCCTCCTTGGCTGTGTGCAAACAGAACGATTGGCGAACCCTCTTCTTTTTCTAATGTCAGCAGATAATGCAAAAATTTGATGGCCCGATCGATAACTGGAAGCTCGATGGAAGCTTTTAGCAATATGCAATCGCCAAAATCCACAGAACCTTTAAATCCTTTCGTATCATTTTGCATCAATAAGACGCGTTCTCCTCCAGCCATAGAGGAAATATTATTCGCGGCTTTCAAAGCATCTTCTTTGGTATTATCGATGCCATTAATAAACGCCCAGATGCATTGTCCTAGTTTTGCAGTGCCGACGATTCTCATAAAAGAGGCAATATCTTGAGGTTCGGGGACAGTAACAAACGGGAACCGGATATGCTGAATCCAATTATCGGGTCGTGAACGAAGGTGGATATTGCCGTTATGCGCGTGAACAATGATAGCGTCCAGACGGTTTTGTTGAACCCATGTAACGGCTTCTTCTTTTGAAAGAACGAGGTTGCCTCCGATCAAATAGGTATCTTCACATCCGCCATTTTCGATTTTCCCAAATATTTTAGGCATGAAGTAAAATTCTTCATTACCTTTGAGGGCATAATCGCATAGTTTTTCGATGCCAAAAAGCAATCGACTAAACTCTTGGTTGCTCAACGCCTTGACTTTTGTGCGAATAGGAATGCCGGTTAAACCAGATAATCGATTGGCAAAACTATCCGAATTGTCCGGCTGGTAATGTTTGGCGATAGTTTTTAGCGATCCTTTAAAATATTTTTTAATGTGCAGCCAATTAGATAGCGCTTCACGTCCATTTTCTGGGGTAGCAAAAATTGCATAATGACCAAAATGGCCTATAGAGCCTTGCCTAGAGAAAAATCGACTAGCGTTATGAACCAAGCCAGGGTTGTTCAAACGCCAGGCCAAACTGCCACCGATCGCGGCGTATTTATTGCCTGCAGAGTCCAGGTAAAAAACAATATTGCCATTTTGACTGTAAGCCGCTCTATACATAGCCAAATATCATATCAACAGAAGGCGTTTCCCTCTATATAAAAATGGGTTAAGTGGGTTAACCCAACTTCAACGACTCTCTCTATGAGAACAGCTTAGAAGTTAGGCTATTCGTCACTACATCTTGAATTTACAGAATTGTTTTGGTTGCTCTAAGAATCTGGGATTGCAAGCCTAAAGCCTTATATATTTCCGGTTGCTCCTTTTCTGCTTTCGTTGTGCTTCGATGATAGAACGTTTTTCCGC